>JAMBLL010000343.1 GCA_023336765.1 Actinomycetes bacterium
CAACACCGATGACACAATGTCTGGTGATCCCAGCATTGAGCACAGCACGGGCGAGTGACGGCAACAGTTTCGTCCTTGCGAGGTTGCCGGTTGCACCAAAGATGACGAACGTTACATCTTGAGTCACGACACGACACGCTTGATCGCCACAAGGAGAAGGTTGAGGCCTGCCTGGGGCTCTTCGCCGAGGTCGACGGAGAGAACCGTGCGCCCGTTCGATTCAAGCGCAGCGAGGTCGCCTTCTGCCTGGCCTCGGATCAGTTCATTGAACGTGAAAGTGGATTCGGGAACGCTGAGCACGGCTGATGGTGTGTCGAGAAGTTGGAGGAAGATGCCGCCCGGTGGCCCGCCCTTATGGACCTGCCCCGTCGAATGGAGGAACCGCGGTCCGTATCCGCCGGTCGTGTACACCGACATCGCCTCATCGATGAACGATCGGATGGCCTCGATGTCCTGATCTGTTTGTGTCGTTGGGGCGAGGTACGCCTGGATGGACACGTACGAGGGGTCCGTCTGAGCGAACAACGCTCCCAGTGCACCCGCGAGTTCCTCTGAGGACACCGCAATCGGCGGGATGGTTGGCGCATCGAGTTCACCTGCCATTGCGGATGCGGCGAGCTTCTTTGCGAGTTGGACATCTGGCTGGTTGAACGGATGGATCGAAAGGATCTCACCTGCGATTGCAGTTGCGAGCTCCAGGATGAACATCGCACCTGCAATGTCGTAGGCATTCGAGACGGTAAGCATGAAGTCGGTGCCGTCGATCGGTGCACCGCCGATGCCAACAACCGCGCCATCCGTGGCGTTCGATGGGTAGGGGCCCCCTGCGACGGGGACGATGCCTTTGCCGTCCTTGCCCGTGGATTCAGCGATGAGTTGCTCGGTCCAGATAGGGAGTGTGCTCAACGGTTCGTTGGCAACGATATGCGCCTTGTCGACCCCTTCGAGAGCGTCTGTGGCAAGCATGGCACCAAGCACGAATGCCGGATTGTTGTCGAGGGGGATGTCAGGGCCGCACAACGCTGCTGCTTGTGCAGCGGCGTCGAGCAACGCCGCGATATCAGCCCCGGCGAGGCCAGCGGGTACCAGGCCGAAGGCCGTCAGAGCCGAGTACCTGCCACCAACGGTCGGATCAGCCGAGATCGTGGCGCGGAAGGACCGCTGCGATGCGATCGCATCCAGAGGTGTACCAGGGTCGGTGATCGCAATGAAGTGGCTCCCTGGTGATGCCAGGGCGTCATCAGCGATCGACCAGAACCAGTGGAAGAACGACATCGTCTCGAGTGTGGTCCCCGACTTCGATGCGACGACGTACCATGTTGTGTGCGGATCTGTCCCTGCTGTGACCGCTGCGATGGCGTCTGGGTGTGTGGAGTCGAGTACAACGAGGACAGGGTCGTTGTCGGCGTGCGGAAGCGAAGATGCGAATACCTCTGGCGCCAGGGAGGATCCACCCATGCCGAGAAGTACGACGTGCGTTATCCCCTCTGCCACAGCGGCCTGGTGGAGTTGCTGAATCTGTGGAACGAGATCACGTGACGTGGCAGGAAGCGTGAGCCAGCCGAGCCTGTCTTCGATCTCGGGAACCGGTTCGACGCTCCACACGGTGGGATCGTGGTCCCACAAGCGGTTGATCAGCCTTTCCCGATTCCACCGTTCGGCCTGGCTGACGACCTCATCGTTGTTTCGTGAGAGATGCCACGAGGTTGACATCGCGTCAGCCCAACTTCGCTGAGATGGTGCCGAGCAGGTTGTCGTATGCAGCGGCGAAGGACGCAACACCGTCCACCTGGAGTTGTGCTGTGATCGCATCGAAATCGACCCCGATTTCGGGAAGCGACGCGATGAGGGCCGCGGCTTCATCAACGTCAGAAAGGAGTGAGCCAGTCCTGACGATCCCGTGGTCGAGGAACGCATCGATGGTTGCAGGGGGCGCAGTGTTGACAGTGTTGGGGCCGATGAGATCCTCAACGTACATGACGTCCCTGTACGTCGGGTTCTTCGTTGAGGTCGATGCCCACAGCGCCCGCTGCGCGCGGACACCCTTGTTGGCCTGTTCCTTGAACTGTGGACCTTCGAAGACCTCCTGGTAGCGGCGGTACGCAAGCTTTGCGTTCGCAATGGCGGCTTTGCCTCGTGCAGCAAGCGCCTCTGGCGTTCCGATCGCATCGAGGGCTGCATCCGTGGCGGCGTCGACACGTGAAACGAAGAACGATGCGACCGACGCCAAACGGGTCGGGTCTGTGGCACGCAAGGTGCCCCTGACATACGCGGTTGCGACCGCTTCGTAGTCAGCAAGCGAGAACATCAAGGTGGCGTTGATGTTGATACCGTCGCCTGTGAGTTCCTCGATCGCAGGGATGCCCGCAGGAGTCGCGGGGACCTTCACCATGAGGTTGGGCCGGTCGACCGCTGCCCAGAGCCGCTTGGCGTCCGAAATCGTGCCATCGGTGTCGTGGGCCAGCCGTGGTGAGACCTCAAGGCTGACGTATCCGTCGTGGCCGCCCGAATCGCTGTACACCCCCGCCAGGATGTCGGCAGCATCCTTGATGTCCGTGATAGCGAGCGCATCGAATGCGGTTTGGGCATCGGTGGTCGTGAGCGACGCGAGTTGCTCGTCGTAGAGGTCTGAGCCACCAATAGCGTTGTCGAATATCGATGGGTTACTCGTAACACCGCGTATGCCTTCGGTCACCAGGTCGGCGAGTCCTGATCCGGTGACCATGTCGCGTCTGATGAAGTCGTACCAGATCGACTGGCCAGCTTGGTCGAGTTCGTTGAGTTTCGTCATAGTGCTCTTTCGTTCTTGGGTGCTTGGTGGAGGCTACGACTCATCCGCGAGGGAGTTGACGAGTCGTTGGACGTTCTCTCGGAGGTCGTCGCGTTGGAGAGCGAGCCTGATGGTCGCCTCGACGAATCCAGACTTCGTTCCGCAATCGAATCGCTGAGCTTCGAGTCGCACCGCATGGAACGGTTGTGATCCGAGAGATGCCATGAGTGCATCGGTGAGTTGGATCTCCCCTCCGGTGCCTGCTGCCGTGTTCTCAAGGATCTGCATGATCGGTGCGGTGAGCACGTACCTGCCGACGATGGCCAGGTTCGAGGGTGCGGCTGATGGCTCTGGTTTCTCGACCATCGATACGACCTCGATCGCGGACCCCGAGGCTTCACCGGGTTCGATGATTCCGTATCGCTGCGTTTCTGTGGCGGGCACTTCATCGACGAGTACGACGTTCCCGCCTGTTCGTTCATGTACGTCGATCATCGATGCCAATACTGGACGCTCCGCGAGGATGAGTTCATCGGCAAGGAGAACTGCAAACGGTTCGTTCCCCACGACGTGGCGGGCACACCACACGGCGTGACCGAGTCCGAGTGGCTCCATCTGGCGCACATACGCAACCTCTCCTGGCCCTGGGCGCAGTTTGCGTAACCGGTCCAGGTCCTGCGTCTTCCCCCGTGCCTTGAGCGTTTCTTCGAGTTCGTAGCTCACATCGAAGTGGTCTTCGATGGCACCTTTGCCCCTACCTGTGACGAATACGAAGTTCTCGATTCCCGCTGCTCGCGCCTCATCGACCGCGTACTGGATCAGGGGCCTGTCGACGATCGGGAGAAGTTCCTTCGGGATCGACTTCGTGGCAGGCAGGAACCTCGTTCCGAGCCCTGCCACAGGAAATACGGCTGTGCGAACGGAATGGGTCATGGCGTCACAACACCCACGATGCGCTCGGCATGGCCCGTGGCCTTGACGTTGTAGAACGCGCTCTCGATCGTGCCGTTTGCGATGAGGAAGGTCGAGCGGATGATCCCCATGTACTCGCGTCCGTAGTTCCTCTTCATGCCGTATGCGCCGTAGGCCGTGGCGATCGTGTGATCAGGGTCAGACAACAGGTCGAAGGGGAGGTCGTACTCTGTCTTGAAGTCCGCGAGCTTGTCTGGTGCATCGGGGGACACTCCGAGGATCGTGTAATCACGGTCCGTGAAGGTCTCGTAGCGTTCCGCGAAGTCGCAACTCTCCGTCGTGCATCCGGGTGTGAACGCTTTCGGGTAGAAGTACAGGACGAGTTTCGCATCCTTGAACTCACCTGATGACCGCAGGGCCCCTGTTTGGTCAGGTGCCGTGAAATCGGGTGCTGTGTCACCTGGTTCGAGTCGCATATCACTCCTGTTCGCTTCGTGGGGAGGTTAGCTCACGACGATTCGGCGCGAAGGCGCAGTTGCCCGCACGCAGCGTCGATGTCCTGGCCCCTGGTGTCCCTGAGGGTCACATTTGCGCCGTGTCTCTTGAGCGTTGCGATGAACCGGTTCACGTGGTCGCGATCTGGAGGCTTGTCAGTGCTCAGAGGAGTCGGGTTGAGAGCGATCACGTTGATGTGGGCGTGGATCTGGCGAGCGATCCGAGCGAGTCCCTCGGCTTCGAGTTCCGAGTCGTTCTCGCCCGCGATGAGCGTCCACTCGAGGCTGATCCGCCGACCCTTTGCCGCGTAGTAGTCGGACGCTGCCGCGATGACGTCATCGATCGGATAGCGAGCGTTGATGGGGACGAGTTTGGTCCGTTCAGAGGGGATGGTCGAATGCAGGCTGACCGCCAGGTACACAGGCCAGCGCTCATCGATCAGCTTGCGCATGCCAGGGACGAACCCAACCGTGCTCACGGTGATCGACCGTGCCGACATACCCATCACGTCGGTCATCCTTCGGATGGACTCGATGGTGTTGTCGTAGTTCGCGAGTGGTTCCCCCATGCCCATGAAGACAACGTTGGTGACACGCTCGGGGCTTCTTGGTATCGGGTTGGCAGCGAGGTATGCGTTTGCGTAGGCGACCTGTGCAACGATCTCGCCAGCGTCGAGGTGTCTGTCGAATCCAAACTGGCCCGTGGCACAGAAGGTGCATCCCATGGCACATCCGACCTGGGATGAGATGCACAACGTGGTCCGATTGGAGTACCCCATCAGGACCGATTCGATCTGTGAACCATCAGTGCAACGGAACAGCCACTTGATGGTCCGGCCACGGTCGGCCGTCTGGGTGACATCGACGGTGAACGGCCACAGATCCTCCCGGATCGCGTCGCGCAGCTCCTTGGGGAGGTTCGTCATCTCATCGACAGTGAGAACGGGTGTGTGGTACAGCCACTCCCTGAGCTGGTCGGCCCGATAGGCTGGCTGGTCACCGAGAACCTCATCGAGGCCCTCGGGATCCGTCAGGTACAGCACGTCAGGCGCGTGCTCGTGCGTCTTCGCTCCACCGTGCTGCGGTTGTAGCTGACGTCTCTGCGATGCTGGCGAGCTCGTCGACCGGCATCGCAGCGAGTGCGGCGAAGGTGTCGACACCTGCTTCGTTCAGATTGCTCGCTTTGACAGGGCCTATGCCGTTGATCTCGGTGAGGTCGTCCGGCTGGGCGGGAGTACGGAACAACGGTGGGGGTTCGTCGTGGATCTCGGGCGAGGGCAGGATGCGGTCGCTCATCGCCCAGATCGCAGCACCGATGCCTGCGATGACGCCGCCTATTCGGATGAGGTTCTTCACGGTCTGGTTCATATGGTGATTGTACTCCGATCGTCAGCCCGAGCAGGACCCGTAGCTTGGAAGGCGACTCCATGGCGCATACCAGTTGCTTCCCGAACCTGCGATCGCGGCGCCTGCTGCGATGTTGGCTTCGCCGTTGTAGGGGGAAGCGACAAGCCCGTTGGAGTCCTTGAACCCTGCGCTTGCCGCCCGGCCCGGCCAGTACTTGATGAGATGCTGCATGAGCCCCGATGCCCCGTACCGGGAGTTGTATGCCCTCGGGTCGCCCCTGGATTCACGCAGGATGATGCCGAGCACGCAGTCGACACGGTCCGCAGCCCAGTACCTCGCCACCGTAGATCTCCACTGTTCGACATCGCGGATGCCGCCAGCGTCTGCTGGCCAGTTAGGTGACCACTGCGAAGATGTTGAGGACGAGGACGCTTTTGTCGTCGTGGTCGTAGCCGTCGCAGCCGTCGAACTCTGGGCTTTTGTGGTCGTCGTGGCGGGTGCCGTTGTGGTCTTCGTCTGTGGTGGCGTATAGCTGACTACGATCCGCTTGGTCGTTGTGTTGCCCGCGGCGTCCGTCGCGCTGAATGACGCGCCGTTGTCTCCAGCGACGAGAGCGAGCGAGATCGACCATGTCCCGTCGTCGTTGACGTGGGCATCGAAGGGCCCTGAGCGCACCGTGGCGCCCTTCTCAACGGTGCCCTTGAACTCGAGGATCGATGTATCGGCCGTGTCCCCATCATGGGGCGAAGTGATCGTGAATGACGGTGGAGTCGTGTCGGGGGCTGCAGTGGTCGTCGGCGAAACGTGGACCGATATCGATTCAGGGTCTTCGTTGATCACTCCAGCGTCGTCATCGGTTTCTGTGACGGTCGCTGTTCCGACACTGTCCGGCCCGTCTGTCTGGCCTGTATCGGTCTCCTCTCCGGTCCCTGACGTTCGGATCGCAAGGATCGCTGCTGCAACGCGGGCGGTAACCGGCGCATCCACAGAGTTCGCACCTGGTGCAGCGACTGTGGCCTCGGCACCGTCGGAGGGAGAGAACGCAGCGAAACCGATCACGGTCACGAGCGCGATTGCTGCCAGACTCGCATATGCGATCGGTACTCGACGTATCACTTCGCTCCGCTTCGTGATGTGGACTTGTTCATACAGACATCATTCGTTGATGGCACAGACGTGCGTACATCAACACTCCCAGCGCGGGTGGATGCTTCTGCTCTCATCAGAATAGATCCGTGAGGCGGATACAGCAACCTCACTTCGTGATAGGGGTATAGCGGATAGGTGTCGGCTGTTCTCCGTTCTCCGTTCTCCGTTTTCCGGATGAGGCCGAGATGTCACCCCTGGTAGCTGGCTTCTGATTGTGAGCCGTGAACTGTCGACTGTGAACTGAGCGACCCGCATCACCTAACCGCGCGGCACCCTATTTGCGATTGCTCGTTGTGCCACGATATCGGTTACCCCGGTACCGTTCTTTCATGATGTTCGTGTCGAAGGTCCTTGCGCTGGCCATCATGCTTCTCGGTGCCGGCAGCATCCTTGTTGCCCCGGCTCAAGCGGTCGCGCCAGCAACGTGTCCGGAGCGTTTTCCCCAGGTCGAATGGAACCTCGTTCTTGATGGAGACGTTGGGGTCTATACGGCCGATGTTCCCGATGCAATGGGTGAGAGGTTCAGCCGCGAGACCGGCATCGCGAGTGGATGGATCGCCGAGGACATTGGCTCATTTGAGGCCGTCGTATGCCTCGTCGGCGAGGATGCGGCGTTCGTCGGTGACCAGTTCGCCCGTGGATCCAGAGGCTTTCATGCCCATTCGGATCTCAACGAACGGTTCGTGCTGATCGAGACACAGAGGCCAGGGTTCGTTGGCCCTGCTGTGTCGTTCGCACTGGCCCACCAGGCGCTGTGGCAGAACAACGGTGAACGAGCGTTCCCAGAACCGATAGCGTCGGTGATTGCGCAGTGGTACAGGGCCAGGATCCTCGAACGTCTCGAGTTGTACCACGCTGAGGTGATGTTCGAGAACTTCTTCGATACCGATGCTGTGATCGACTGGAGCGTGGAATCTCAGGAAGTGGTCACTGACTGGATACCGGAGAACAATTTCCGCGCGATCGGTGACTTCGTCGGCTTTGCCGTAACCGAACACGGTACCGAGATCCTCCTTGAGACGGACGGTGCCGTGTGGAAGGAGATCGAGGGGGAGTGGCGCATCGGTCTTCGGTCAGACCTCACCGGCAGGGACACGCCGACGACCGACTGGGTATTCGGCGTAGCGATCGCCGTGGCGATCCTTCTCGTTGCCGTGGTCGCCATCGGTCTGGGTCTCTGGTCCAAACACCGCAAGAAAGACCGCGCAGCAACCGCCCCGCCGCTACCAGGCTTCTTCTCAGAGCGATAGAGGAAGAGAGCCTCGTTCTTGTCTCCCCCGGCCTTCGCGGGGGAGATGGGCCGAGGGACGAGGGCCAGAGGGGGAAAACCGGGTCGTACCACTGAGCCTGTGCACCGAACAGCGTATGTTGAGTGGATCCTCATGGTCTCCCCCTCCGACCTCGCAAGCTCGGCCACCTCCCCCGTCCAAAGAGCCGAGGGAGGAACCAGAAAGAATCTCTCCCTCGGTCCTCAGGGGGACCGTGTCTATCCGTACAGCGCTGC
>JAMBLL010000344.1 GCA_023336765.1 Actinomycetes bacterium
CGAGTACGGCTTCGACGGGTTCGCCTGTCTTCTTGGAGCGGGCTTCTGCTGAGCGTTTGGCCAGCGATGCTGGCATGCCTTTGACTTCGGCGACCTTATCGAGTAGCTGGTCGATGGTGAGCGCCGTGGCGGCTGCGGCTGCTATGGGCGCCGCTGGGGCTGGGGCTGGTTCAGGCTCCGCCGCCGCCGGCGTGGTTGGTTCCGCTGGCGCTTCCGGTGACTCCGACTCACTGGGTGATGCATCGGGTGATGAGGATTCTGATGCCTGAGTCTTGAGCTCTTCGAGATCCACGCCTGCCCAATCTGCGAGCACCTCGTCCAGCGGAGTACCTGAATGCTTGGACGTGGCCTCGGCTGAGGTCAAGATCAGCCGAGGCGGCATCTGCTTTGCGGCTGCCGCGAGTTGGACGAGATGGTCTGTCGATACAGCTCGGAAACCATCGGCCTGCGTGCTGGCATCGCCGCTCTCGGGCTCTGGCGCCGTATCAGGATCCGACGGAGCATCCGCGGTTGCAGGGTTGGAATCCTCTCCTGCCCATTCGAGCAGTATGGCTTCGAGGGTTGTGCCGGTCTTGTCTGCCTTTGCCCGGGCGGAACGCTTAACGAGCGATGCTGGCATACCTCGCTGTTCGGCAACCTGTTGGAGAAGTTCGTCCATGACCTACCTCAACGTCTCGATGTAACTGACAAGTGCGTCCATCTCGGCATCAGAGAGATACGAATATGAAGGCATTACCGACCATGGCCTGGCAGCTTGAGGGTTCCGCATGTGGAGCTTGAGGTTCTCGGCATTGAAGCCTTCTCGCGTTGCCACATGGAAGAGGTCAGGACCGATGCGCAGGAATCCACGAAGCACAGGATCCTCGTTTGCGTAGTCGCCGAAAGCGGACACCGCACCAAGACCTACATCAGCCGCAACCGGGCGCACTTCCTGTGTGTGACATTGGGCACATCCCTGGGAGATATACAGATCGCGCCCAGCAAAAGTGGCGGTGCCAGCCTCATATGTGCGATAGGTGTCGCCGAGGATCGTCGCCCCTTCGCTTGAGGTGTCAGCGATCGGCAGCACAACAGTGAACGCGACAGCGATGACCCAAACGGCGGTGACGCCTCGAACGAGTCGTTTCCAGGTGAGATACCTTGGCGCTCCCTCGAACTCGAGGTCGTACGCTGCAGTGTGCAGCGGGACGCCGATCTCCTCTTGAGTCGGTGAGGCAGCCCTGAAGAGGAACACGATCTGGGCGATCGCAAAGACTACCAGGCCAGAGAGGGCGATCCATGTGAAGGGGAGGATCGTGTTAGCTGTGACCTCCCATCCAGGACCCCAGTTCGGGAACTTCTGGCTTGTCGGGCCTGCTGCCCACGAGAGTCCCGTGGCCACCCCACCTCCAAGAGATGCTGCCACCATCGCAAGGAGGCCGAGTGAGGACGCTATGAAGTGGACGGAATACCCAGAGCGGCTGCCGCCTACAAGAACCTTGTGTGCAGCAAAGATGGCGAAGCTTGCTCCCCCGGTGATGATCAGGAGGTCCAGGCCGCTGGTCCAGCTTGTGAACTGTGCGATGCTACTTGGAGCAGGGAAGGTTTGAAGGAACATGACAGCCGTTGCTGTGGCCAACGCCATGCCTGTCACGGTTGCGTATCGCAGAGACGAGCGGTCGGCGATCTGAGCTATCGATCCTCTCACCATCAGACCGATGTCAGCTGCGATGGCGATTGCTGGGACGAATGCTGCAATAGCGAACGCTACGGCGATGGTCTCGAGCCAATTGGGTGCGGCTGAGTAGATGAGGTTGGCTGCATTGAGGAATGCGCCGACCAGAATGAGTGACCAGAAGCCGAGTGCTGCAAGTGGTCGTGCCTCCGCACTGCTGGTACCGCTGATGCGTCCGAATACGAAGTAGATCAGACCCACGGATGACGTCACGAGGAACAGTGTCATTCCGGCGTTGACGAAGGAACTCGTCACGACACTGATGAAGCCAACCGGTGTTGGTATCAAGCCGACGACCAGTGTCAGGGTGAGCAGGATCGGGCCAGCAACCAGATACCAGCCAGCTGCTCCGAGAGTGTTGCCCTTTGCCTTGGCTGTTGCTGTGATCGAGAGCGTTGCAAGGAGTGCACCGACCGCAACGATGGCTCGGGCCCACACAGGTGACTCCTGGCCCACGATTCCGCTCGAAAGTCCTACCATGATCGCAACCGCACCAGCCAACGTGCCGATCGCGATCAATACGAGTGAAGCTGTTGTCAGGGGCTTCCGCTTGACCGCATCGCCTGTGATCGTCGCCAGAGCGAAGTACGACAGGCCGAGGAGGCCGATCAATGCCCAACCAGAGGTGAGGAGAACCTTCGCCGCAGGCGCAACGAGACCGTAGCTCAGATACTCGACACCAGACGAAACGCCAGGAGCTACGAGATGGAGTGCCGCCACCGACGCCGCGATGAGCCCGAACACGAGGAATACGGCAGCGACGACGACATGGGTGCGTGCGATTGCCGCGCCGGGTTCGTTCGCCTCGCTGCGTTGTTGATCTTGCGATGAAGTCTCGGCCGTCACGCTGGCGGCGCCCTCCTCGTGCGGTGGTCTGTTACACCCCGAGTCGGGGCGAGCGAAACTCTAGTCGGACGGCGCGCCACAATCTTCATATGGTCAGAAGTTTTTGCACTGAGCGCGCCGCTTGCTTCGCTAGTGTTGGCATACTGTCGGCGTCAGGTTCGGCAATCAGAGACAACTGGGGCGGCGTACACTGCTCGCCATGCAGAGGGGTAATGACGTGAACAGTCGGCAGCACATCATCGTGGGTGTTGGCCTGATCGTGCTCGGAGCCATCATCATGATCTTGGGGAGCCTGTTCGTTCATGGAGCCCTTGCGCCTGATGTGGACGCATACGGCCAGGAGATCTTCCCTGGCGCTCCCCGCGGATGGCAGTTCGTGCTGGCGGGTCAGATCGTGGCAATCAGCGGAGTCCTCCTTTCCATGGCTGGTGCTACCTACGGTTTCCTCTGGCAGCGTCCGCTCACATGGGCGCGGGCGATGTTCGGTTCCTTGCTTTTCGCTGCTCTCATGTTCATCTTGTTCGCGATCATTCCGAACGAGTTCCTCACCTTGACCCAGTCGACACTTGAGTGGACCCCGACGAAGATCCTCGTCACGGTCCCGGCCCTGGTCGTGCTCAACAACGACATCTCGATCTCGTACGCGGCGCTCAAGGACATGATCGCGGCAGGGTATGTGACAACACTGCTGATCCTGATACCCGTCCTCATGGTCAAGTGGCAGGAGAAGGCCAAGAAGGAGCCTGTCGAAAAGCCCGCCCCCGTATCGGACTATGGCCGACCGTTACGGATGGATCTCTGATGGCGAAAGAAGTCTGGCTTGAGACCCCGCCGTTCAGGGACGACTACCAGTTGACCCTCGTCGACACGGCGTACATGAATGCAGCCGTCAAGCCCAAGCAGTTCATCCACATCAACGAGGCTGAATGCATCCTGTGTGCGGGGTGTGTCGACATCTGCCCGTGGAAATGCATCCACTTCTTTTCGCCCGACATCGTGACGGAGTCCTTTGGCGTTGACGATCCGGAAGACAACCCGGCGAACGGGGCGATCTTCGTGATTGACGATACGGAGTGCACCAGGTGCAAGCTATGCGTCGATCGTTGCCCCACCAACGTGATCACCATCGGAAAATTCGGCGGATCGATCGCAGACCAGACCGATGAATTCGTGGGTAACCCCTGGGAA
The DNA here is from genome assembly GCA_023336765.1 of Actinomycetes bacterium. Lineage (GTDB taxonomy): Bacteria > Actinomycetota > Acidimicrobiia > Spongiisociales > UBA5794 > JAMBLL01. The sequence continues at coordinate 3,749 of JAMBLL010000344.1, forward strand.
TACGACTCAGGGACCAGAGATACGAAAAGCGGCGTCGCCTATGGCGTGCGCTGGTAGACGGCGAGGAGACGCAGTTGGCTGACGGCAACGGGAAGACAAGCGTCAAGAGCGCTGCTGCGGGTTTGGGCGACCATATCCGCAACTCCGAGGTGTGGACCTCGATCTTTCGCCCGGGATCGCCTATGCGCGCCGACTACAGCGACTCGCCCAGGAACCGCGCATACGTTGTGATGAACAACGTTCTGTATCACCTCCATCCTGTGAAGGTGAAGCGTCACGGCATCAAGTTGTCCTACACGCTGTGTCTCGGGGGATTGAGTTTCTTCCTCTTCATCCTTCTGACGGTCACAGGCATCTTCTTGATGTTCTACTACCGCCCGACCTCCCCCCAGGCGTACTTCGACCTTCAGGCACTTGCAACAGACGTTGCGTTCGGTCAACTCGTGCGCAACATGCACAGGTGGGGTGCCCACATCATGGTTCTCACCGTGTTCCTGCACATGACCCGTGTGTTTTACCACGGTTCGTACAAGCCGCCACGGGAGTTCAACTGGATCGTTGGCATCATCCTGTTGCTTCTCACCCTTCTCCTATCGTTCACCGGATACCTGCTGCCATGGGACCAGCTTGCTCTGTGGGCGGTAACCGTTGGTACCAATATGGCGGCGTACACGCCTGTATTCGGTGCCCAGGTCAGTTTTGCGTTGATCGGCGGTATCCAGATCACCGCGGACACGCTCCTGAGGTGGTACGTTCTCCACGTTCTTTTCCTTCCTTTCATCATCACCATCTTCATGGCCGTCCATTTTTGGCGGGTCCGCAAAGATGGCGGAATCTCAGGACCGCTGTAAGGGGGCGCCATGGCACAATTACCAGACCATCTCCTCAAGAGAGCTGCTGAGGCCCGGGCGAAGGCCGAGGGTCGACCGGTTGATGAGATACTCGCCGAGATGAAGGGCGAGTCATCACCCGCGCCTGCCACTGCTTCAGCATCTGGGGCTCCAGCGCCAGATGCTGGGAGCAACTCTGGATCATTGCGCGATCTCGACGCGGAATCTACCCAGTACGGAATTCCGAAAGAGCTTCTCGAACGGGCCATGTTCGCCAGGGCCCGCAAGGACGGCACACCGGTGCCCGCAATGGCAGGTGCCGCCGCTCCAGCCGCAAGCGCCACAGCAGCAGCTCCAGCCGCCGGACCAGCACTCGCCGCCGTGGTCTCAGGCCCGCCTCCTGGTGTGCGAACGCAGCGTTTGCTCACCGTTGTCCAAGCAGGCGCGATCCAGGGAACCACCAAGGAACCCGCCGACAAGGTCAACGTGTGGCCGCACCTGCTCGCTATCGAGTTCGTGGCGCTTCTGGCGATGTCCGCGTTCTTGTTCATCCTCTCCGCGTTCATGGATGCACCGCTGCTCGAGTTCGCCAACTTCAACGAACAGCCCAATCCATCCAAAGCTCCTTGGTACTTCCTCGGCCTTCAGGAACTCCTTGCCTACTTCGATCCACAGGTCGCTGGAGTGATCATCCCTGGATTCGGACTGGCTGCCCTTGCCTTCATCCCGTACGTCGACAGGAACCCATCGGTGCGACCGTCGAGCCGCAAGTTCGCGATTTCGCTGTTCACTGTCTTCTTCATGGGCGCTGCGGTGCTCACGATATTCGGCTCGTTCTTCCGCGGGCCTGGATTCAACTTCGTGTTCCCGTGGAGTGACGGCATCTTCTTCGACGACCTTCTGGCGATCCTCGAATGAGGCGATCATGAGTCCAACAACGATCTTCATACTGGTCCTCGTCGTGGCAGCAGTGATCGCGGTCATCGGCATCGTCATGGTGGCGCGCGGCCGGACCGATGCCGATGGAACAACCGACGCGGTCCAACTCGACAGGGCCGCCAAGAAGGCAGACAAGTCCAGACGAAAGTCCAGGGCAGCATCAGCAGTTGCGGTCTCAGCGAACGCGACAACGGACCAGGACCCATCGTCCTCCGTTGCGGTTGTGGCACCTCCTGCCGAGTACAGCCAAGACAAGCCAAAGATCGAAGTCACGGCCGATGAATACGGTGTGACGCGCCGCAGGTTCTTTGGTCGTGCGCTCGGCGCTGTTTTTGGTCTCTTCATGCTGCAGTTCGCCCTTGCAGGCCTTGCGTTCTTCTGGCCCAAGCTCAGGGGTGGTTTCGGTACGCCGATCAAAGCAGGCACCGTTAAGGAACTCAAGGCTGAAGTGCTTCAGGCAGGGGTCGTCATACCGAAAGCGATTCCCGCAGCCCAGGCATGGGTCATCCCGTTCCAGATGGAACTGCTCGATGATTCGCAGTTCGCAGAGGTCCCGTTCGTTGTTGCTGGTGGCGAAGACGACGGCGTTGGTCTCATGGCGTTGTGGCACCGGTGTGTCCATCTCGGTTGTCGTGTTCCCGAGTGCATCCCCTCACAAGGATTCGAATGTCCGTGCCACGGATCCAAGTACAACGCACACGGTGAATACGCCCAGGGGCCAGCCCCGCGCAACCTCGACCGGTTCGCCGTCAGCGTCAACGGATCAGGGGAACTCGTGATCGAAACAGGCACGGTCGTGCAAACGGCACGGGCGAAACAGTTCACGATTCCGTATCCGCAAGGTCCGTTCTGCGTGGGGTGATGAGTTAGTGTTTTCCCTTCCATTGATTCTCGCCACCGCCGAAGAGAGCAGTTCTTCTGGGGCGGTCGACAACGCTCTCGGCGTCGGAACTGTCGCGTTGATCGTTGTTGCTGTTGTCCTCCTCTCATGGATGGCTTTCCTCTTCATCAACTCGCGTCGCTCTGCTGCCGCGAGTTCAGAGACGCCGCCACCGAACCTCTCCCCGGCCCCTTCTGATGATGAACTCGAGAACCGGAAGCTCACGAGGGTCCTGCGGGCTGCGCTCTTTGCGAGCATCCTGCTTGCGGTAGCTCTGCCGTGGTACGCCATCACCGAACCAGATCGGCAGGAGGCGGCAGCAGAGGCGATCACAGAAGAGAGCGTTGAGGCTGGTGGCCACTTCTTCAGCGTCGATGGCTTCGGATGTGCCGAGTGCCACGGCCCAACAGGCGGAGGCGGGGCCGCGCCGTTCGTCGAGCCACGGTCAGGCGTTGATGTGTCCTGGTCCGTGCCTTCACTCGATGATGTCTTCTACCGCTATTCCGAGGAAGAGGTCGAGTACTGGATGACGTTCGGCCGGGCAGGCACGCCGATGCCCGCAAACGGGCTCGAGGGTGGCGGAGCCATGTCGATCCAGGAGATCGAAGAAACGCTTGCCTATCTCCACTCGATCCAGCTCCCTCAGGCAGAGGCATTCGGCAAGGCCGACGGCGCGGTGGATCGCGCACTTGGTGCGATCGAAAGCGGAGAGGCACAGACACGATCCCTCATCAACAGACAACAAGCCGACATCGATGCTGTCGAAGACGCATCCAGCCAACTCGCCATCACAGGGGCATTCGCCGACGACATCAAGGATCTCTTCCAGGCACCCGGTCTCTGTACACCTGAATCTGCGGTCCTGGTGAACGCAACGTGCGAGAACCCCGGTCAAGACACCGACCGTGACGGTCTGACCGACGAGGCAGAGGTCGAATTGTCCTTGATTGCGGCCACGTCCTATGAAACATTGGTCGTCATCGTGGCACAACCCGTCGACGTCGACGGTGTCACCGGCTACGAAGTTGCGTCGAACGCCAAGTACGACATTCGGTTCGATCAGTTCCTTGCTTTCACCAACGAGGACCCTGCGACCAACGAACCGATCCCGGACCTTGAGATGGCCGAGGCAATGCTCGGAGACCTCGAGACCGATATCCTGCTCCTCGGTGTCACATCCGAGCGTGAAGATCAGTTCCTCGAAGGCCTCACGGTCGGTCTGGACTTCCTCGAGCAGTCGCTTGAGGACCGTCCATGGGACGTCGACTTCGCTGCAGCCGCCCAAGACATGGGTGTATCTGTTGATGAGGCGAAGCGCGGTGCCGGTCTGTTCAATGCCTACTGCGCACGATGCCACACGGGCGGGTACTCCGCAGGTTCATCGTTCGAACAGGGCGCAGCCTCAGGTGCCTGGGGTCCGTCACTCCAGGACGGACGTGCGGACATCCAGTTCCCGGACCTCCAGGATCAGATCGCGTTCGTGATGTCGGGTTCAGAGAACGCCATCAAGTACGGCGTCAACGGTATCGGCACAGGAAGAATGCCGGGCTTTGGACAGGTGCTCTCGGCAACAGACCTTGAACTGATAGTCAAGTATGAGAGGTCTCTGTGATGCAGGATCGCACCGGTGTGACACGTCGTTTCGTCTCTGAAGAGGCTGGCCTCTCGAAACTCGAGTGGGTGGGACTCATCGCGTTCATCGCGTCGCTCCTGTACATGGTCGGTCCAATTCGTGACCTCATCGTCAACACGATTGGCATCGTCTTTGGCCAGGTTGACGAGGCCACGGGTGAGATCAACGACTTCTCGACCGCAATGCGTGGTATCGCCATCGTGGGCGGCGCAGTCATCGTGTTCATCGGCTCGGGTTGGCTTCTGCTGTGGACCAATCTCGGTACCCGCCTGGCGTTCCTCCTTACCGGGGCTGCAACGTTCGGGTGGTTGACGATCAACGGCATACTCTTCGTCGTCTACGCTCCAAGAGGTATCCGTCCCAACGACCTCGAAGGCCTCAACGCACTCCAGACGCGCCTCCCCGCGCTTGCGATGACGCTTGGTTCGTTCATCCTGTTCCTGATGTTCACCATCGCGCTGTCGCGTTATGAATCGGACAGTGCGAACACCGCTGACGGTTGAGTCGGAGACGACGAAGACGATCAGGACGACAAAGACGATCAAGAGGATCAAGACGACGGAGAGCGGATCCTTGCTCTGACATCAGGTGCTAGAAAGCAATACATCGCACGCATGACGAGGATCAGCGATAGGGATGGTTTCGCATGCGGTCGACAAAGTAGCCTTCTTCCTCTCCCCCGGCCTTCGCTGGGGAGATGGGCCGAGGGACGAGGGCCAGAGGGGGGAAGCCGAACGGGTGCCACTCACATCGAACCTGTGCCTTGAAACGCGCAGCCTCAGTGGATCTTCGTGGTCTCCCCCTCCGACCTCGCTGCGCTCGGC
>JAMBLL010000345.1 GCA_023336765.1 Actinomycetes bacterium
TCTTGCGATTTCGTCACACCGGAATCGGCGGGAATCTCCTTTTCTAGAGGTATCGGAATTCGTCCCAACCTGTTGTCGGATCAGCTGGAAGCGTTCAGTGATGCCAGATGGATCATCGTGGCATGCCATGGAGGTGTGTTGATGGACTGAGGACCAAGGAGGCGTTGTGATGGAATGTTATGAATGCGGAGATCCGGCCAAAGGCGTATGTATCGATTGTGGAGTCGGCTTGTGCGCCGAACACGGTGAGATTGTGCAAGGTCATCGCGAGGTCTTGACCGGCACCTTGACTCGCACGCGCAGAATGGCGGCCCGCTGGTTCGTTTGCAAGGCGGATGCCCCGGCCCGACACCAGGCAGCGCTTCGTTAAACAGGGACGTTGTCCCTGGCGGTCATCTCTCGGCGGGATCGATACCAAGGTCGATCAGGAGATCTCGAACCCGTCGTTCAATGTCGTCTCGTATGGGTCGTACCTGTTCTACACCCTTGCCCGCAGGGTCTTCGAGTTGCCAGTCGATGTAGCGAACACCTGGGAACACCGGGCATGTGTCACCACAACCCATCGTGATGACGACGTCGGTTGATGCGATGATCTCGTCGGTCCATCGCTGAGGAGTGTTCTGTCTGATGTCGATTCCCCTTTCCTCCATGGCTGCAACCGCTGACGGGTTGACCTTGTCAGCTGGTTCCGAACCACCGGAGTACACCCGAACGCTCTCTGCACCGAGGTGCTGTGCAAACCCGGCAGCCATCTGGGACCGTCCCGCGTTGTGCACGCATAGGAAGAGTATTGTTGCCTGAGGTTCTGTGCTGGCCATCGAAACGAACTCCCGTTGTATTGGCATGGTCTTGAGGTATTCATGATACTTCGACAAGCATTGGCATACGGTTGGCCGTCGATACTCGTCCCGAGATGGATACTTCACTGGTGATCTCGAGAGACTCAGGTCTGGGTCGAATGCGACGGGTGCCCGCCCAAGGGAAGTTTCAGCCGACCAGCCGATCAGTTAGTCCTGAAGCGACTCGCTGATGGAGTCGAATCCATGACCCGCCGAGTTCGCCATGTGATGCTGTATGGCGGGAATCGGGCCTTGTCGACGAGGGACCGATGGAGACGTACGGGCAAGGGCCAGCCAACGAGCAGTGTGAGTACTTCGGCCGGATCATCGGGGCGAAGACGACCGAAACCCTTCAGAAGCACCGAGAGGTGAAAACCCCGGCTGCATGGGCGTTTCGGGCCTTTCGCCCGATCAGCGCGTGCGGTCTCTCCAAGTCCGAAGGTCGCGGGTTCAGATCCTGCCCCCGCTACGATCAGAACTCTTGGCATTCCTGCATGTACCGAGGTCTTCCTCGCGCAGAGGGCTTGGCCGTTCCTGGGCATGGACCCAGTTGACAGTGTCGCGACGGGACGGGAGTCTCATCCGTTTGTCGAATCTGAGTCGCTCGACTCAGTCCCGTTCTTGTCTGTTTCGGCGTTGCCGACCTGTCTCCGTGTCGGGAGGAGCCAATAGATCGCGGTCCGACGCGGAAGTCTCGTGCACCATACCGGCTTCGAAATCGACGACGTCAGCTCCGTCGTGATGAGTCCTCGGTGGAGGATTCCTCGTCTTCGACTCCCTGAGCGATCCCCTTGCGGAATTCCTTCGCCGATGCACCAAGCGACCTAGCGAGTTGCGGCAGCTTCGTCGCTCCGAAGAGGAGGACCACGACGACGAGAATTATCAGCACTTCCGGTCCACCGATATTCCGGATGAAGGCCAGCGTCATCGAATCTCCCTAGGGTCGCTCGGGTCGATTCTACCGCAGCCGAGACCTAATTCCTAACCAACCTGCTAAGCTATTGTTGAAATGCAGATGAGCAACACGCAGCGCTACCGTCGAATCTCGTTTGCAGTTTCGGTTGCCATGCTGGCGGCAGTCGTCCTGCAAGGTTGCGCCGCCGGTTCGGCTGCAGCACCGATCATCGAACTTGATCGTCGCGAACCGATTCCTTCAATTGGGGAGGTGGAACCTCATACGCTGAGGATTGGTGTTGCTGCCGTTCTGTCGCCGGAGGGCACGGTCGAAAGCTACGCGGGGTTGGCAGAATATCTAGGCGAAAAGATGGGCCGGCCCGCGGAACTGGTTCAGCGGCGAACGTACGCAGAGGTGAACGACCTCATCGGCGCGGGAGAGGTCGATCTGGCGTTCGTTTGTACAAGTGCGTACGTGAGAGGACATGCTGCTGGTTTAATGGATCTTCTCGTGGTACCTGAGATCGATGGGAGCTTGGTCTATCACTCGTCAATCATCGTTCCGACGTCGAGTGCGGCGCAATCGATCGAAGACCTCCGAGGAGGTATGTTCGCATTCACGGATCCAATGAGCCTCACGGGGCGGTTGTACCCCAGTTCGGTCGTTCTCGGGCTTGGCGACACGCCGGAGACGTTCTTCTCGGACATTGTCTACACATACAGCCATGACGATGCCGTCAGCGCTGTTGCAGCAGGTGTGGTGGATGGTGCCGGAGTGGATGACCTGGTGCTTGAACACATGATCGATAGGGATCCCCTCCTTGAAAGCCAGATCAGGGTTATCGGATCATCACCGGACTACGGCATCCCGCCTGTCGTGGTGCCGGTCACAACTCCCGCGTTGCTACGAGACATGTTCACTGATCTTCTGTTGGGTCTTGAATTCGATCCCGCAGGCCCGAAGATCCTCGCTGAGCTCGGCGTCGATCGCTTCGTGACGAGCTCGGATGATGCTTACAACGAGGTGCGCGAACTCATTCGACAGTACGACGAGACGCCATGACGGATGCCGTTGCGGGAAGCCCGCCGTCGAGGTCCAGAGATGTGAGCCAAGCTTTCGAGGCTGGTGTCGGCAGAGCGAAGCGCTTCGCCACGGGTGTCAGCGTCAGAACGAAGATCCTGGGCATCGTTGTGACCATGACCATGATTCTCGGTTTGGGAATCACGTTACAGGTGCGATCTGTCATGTCCTCTGTACTCATCACCGAGCTCGACAATCGAGGTGCTTCTGTGGCGAGCGATCTCGCAGCTCGGGCGGCAGATCCACTGTTGCTCGACGCTCCCTTCGAGGTCTACGAGTTGTTGGAAGATGCCGTTGCGAATCATCCGGATGCCGAATATGCGTATGTGGTACAACCATCAGGGGCCGTGCTCGTCCACACGTTCGGGGATAGCGGGTTCCCAACCAGCCTGCGAGACTTGAGCGGCGGCATCACCGAGGACGGCATCACCCACAGGCACTTTGCCACGTCGAGAGCGACGTTTCACGAGCTTGAGGCGCCGATCATCGACGGTGAATACGGCGCAGTTCATGTTGGTCTCAGTGAGAGCCGATTGTTGGGCGTCGTCAATGGGGTCACTGCTCAGATGCTGATCACCACCGTGTTTGTAGCGATCGTCGGTGTCGCCGCGGCAAGCTTTCTGACATGGTTTCTGACGCGTCCGATTGTTTCGCTTGTTGAGACCACTCGTCGAGTTGGAGAGGGCGACCTGACCGCTCGATCGACCTACGGAGCCCAGGATGAGATCGGAATGTTGTCGGTCGCCTTCAACCAAATGGTGGACGATCTGGAATCGAACAGGACGACGATAGCGGAGACCGAAGCCGCTCGCACGCGTCTTCTCAAGAAGTTGATCACAGCCCAGGAGGAAGAGCGTAAACGTATCTCTCGGGAGCTGCATGACACGATTGGCCAGTCGCTCAGCTCGATTATGGTCGGCATTACGGTTCTGGATCGCATGGCAGGAGAAGAGGCGGCCTCCAAGAGCCGGGAGCTGCAACTCCTTGCCGGGGAGACGTTGACACAGGTCCGAGAGTTGTCGCGTGAACTGCGTCCGAGCGCTCTTGACGATCTTGGATTGGTGCCTGCTCTGGAGAGGTATGCCGAGGATTTCGCTCTTCGCTACCGGAGAGTCTCTACTCAGGTACACGGCAACCTCACCACCAGACTCGATCAACCGGTGGAGACTGCGATTTACAGGATCGTCCAGGAGGCCATGACGAATGCGGCACGGCACGGTTCGGCAGAAAATGTGAGCGTCGTGCTCATGCAACGTCCCGAATCTGTGCGCGTCGTCGTCGAAGACGACGGCTCGGGGTTCGAACCCGAGGCAGTTCGAAGGGATCGAACGAGTGTCGGACTGCACGCGATGCAGGAACGAGCGGAACTTCTCGATGGTGAGTTCGTGATTGAGTCCAGCGGCGTTGGTTCCACGGTCTATGTGGAGATCCCAACATGAGTTCCACGATTCGCATCATGCTTGCAGACGATCATTCAGTTCTTCGGGCGGGCTTGATCGCTCTTCTGGATGCAGAGCCTGACATTGTCGTGGTCGGTGAGGCGGCTGACGGTGTGGAGTGCCAAGAGAAGGCATTGGCTCTGAGACCAGACATCATCTTGATGGATATCAACATGCCGAACTGTGGCGGTCTTGAGGCTCTGGGCAACATTCGCAGCGAACTCCCTGACACCAAGGTTCTGATCCTCACGATGCACGACGACATCGGGTACCTCAAGCATGTCCTCTCCTCGGGAGGATCGGGATACATACTGAAGCAGGCGGCGAGTGAAGAACTCCTGTCGGCGATTCACGCCGTCAATGATGGAGGTATCTTCATCCATCCGCACCATGCCCAGGCACTGGCGCGAGACTCCGCGACCGCGGATGACCAGAGTATTCGGAGAAGCGGCAACCTCCTGGAACGGCGCTATGCCTCCCTCAGTGATCGAGAAAGCGAAGTGTTCATGCTTCTTGCGCTTGGCCACAGCAACGGTGAGATAGCGGAACTCACGTTTCTGAGCGTGAAGACGGTCGAGACGTACAAAGCTCGGCTGATGAGAAAGCTCGAGATCGTGAGTCGCGCGGATCTGGTGCATGTCGCGCTCGAGCTGGACCTCCTGGGCCAACGCAATGGACGCGGTCTGTAGGGGTTCTCCTCACAAACTCTCGGCCAAGCAATCGGGATTCTTCTGACAAGGACAAGGGATTTCCCCGCTAGGCACCCTCTCCGACATGGTGTCTCATGGAGGGGATGCTGGATCAAAAAGGTCGAATCGTCCGACGGCACGCACTTACGCCGTGGTTCGTCGCGTCCGGGCAATCCCAGTTCGCCAGCATCCATGGGTTACCCGGATTGGCGAGTCCTCGGCGGCAATGCGCCTTGACCGTGAAGGAGTAGGATGTCCAAAACGTTTCTCGGGATACCAAACGTCACCCGCAGAGCTTTCGTCCAAGGAACCGCAGCAGTGGCGGGAACAGCGGCCGTTGCCAGTACGTTCCTGTTCAAGACGCTCGAAGGTGTGGCTGCCGCTGAGACCGTTGCCGCCGAGGGGCCAGTCGAGGACTTCATCGCGACCACGTGCTGGATCGGCAAGCAGGACTGCGGGATGATCGCACGGCGCATCGACGGTCGTGTCGTTAAATTCGAAGGTAATCCGACCAACCCTCGCAATGTGGGCACGCTGTGCCCAAAGGGCCAGGCACAGATCCAAGCCGTCTACGACCCCAACAGGGTCAAGTGGCCCCTCATCCGTACGAATGGCAAAGGTGTCACTGGTGAATGGCGTAGGGCCTCGTGGGACGAGGCGCTCGACATCGTTGCTGAGAACGTCAATGAGGTCAGAGCGCGCAACCCCAAGCTCGTGCTCTGGCAGAA
>JAMBLL010000346.1 GCA_023336765.1 Actinomycetes bacterium
CGACCTCTACCGCAGCATCGGTCTGCGGATCTGTTGAGCGGACCGTTCCGGTCGCCTCGAGTGCACCGAGAATGCCAATGGCATCGAGGGCGCACCACGTCCAACGGATCTTCCCATCGATGTTCAGTTCATGGCGCGTCCGTTCGACGCTGAGACCTGCGATGCCAACAAGACTGCCATCGGCATCGAACTGGACCCGTCCCTTGGCACCGGACGTCTCGATGATCGCGTGCAGTGACTCAACAACAACACCAGCCGCCGCCGCCCACTGATCAACGTCGACTGGTTGACCACCGTCGAAGAGGAGTCGGAACCCGGCAGACCGAAGCGCATCCACCTCAGGTGAGGTCACCGATGCTTCGACGAGGTCATCCATCGCAGCAGAAGCGACGCTATCCGTTGCGACCGAGCAACATGATTCCAGGTTGGACCCGAAGGCCTCTTTCTGTGGTGACCGCGCTGGTTGGCAGCAGGCAGGATCAACACCGGGGCGGTGGTCAGGGTTTGGGGTGGTCATGGTTCTCCCAACAGCGAGACGACTAAACACAGTCCACACTTCGTGATCATGGCCGACGACGAAGCGCTCGCTGCCGATGGTGTGGACGTTTGGACCGCTACACCCTCGCGACCATCTCTCATCGTGCCACCCGGGTCGAACTTCCCGCGGCGTTGTGTGACGGTGGATCGTTCTCGACGCGATGATTGTGTGCGGCTCACGACCGGTCTCTCATCGGGTCAGGCTGGATCTCACATGCCATGGCGGTGCGACTCATCCGCCAGTAGACAGTTCCAGCGGTGATGAGGACAACGGGGAACAAGAACCACGGATTGACAAGAAACGCTGCAAGAGCACCGAGACCAAGCCCAGCCGCAAGCAGTCCTCCGCCACAACACAGCGCCAACGCAACCGCTCCGCTCACACCCGCAGCAAATGTACCTGCGTCCTTAGTTGCCTGGCCGTGTTCCACGACCTGATCCGACATTGGAATGTACTCCCTGGGTATAGGGTTGCAGCATCATAACATTTGCTTACTACAATATGATACGTATTATCATATGCACCGATCGAGCAGCACGGAGACACCATGGGCCGCCCAGCGATAATCGAACCGATTCCGATCCCTCTTGAGGACGACGAACTCATCGCACGAATCTTCCGCGGCCTGGGAGATGCGACGCGGGTCCGGATCCTTCGGATGCTGCTCAATGGCCCGCGCTCACAGACGGAGATCGTTGAAGCGGTAGGACTGTCACAGGGGAGAGTTTCCCAACATCTCTCCTGTCTGGTGTGGTGTGGGTACATAGAGAGCACCAAGATGGGTCGCGCTGTGGAGTATCGGATCACCAACGTCCGGGTTGCCGCCCTTCTCGATCTCGGTGGCGGATTCCTCGATGCGACAGACGGCGATATCGGCTCCTGCCGGATCGTGAACAAGAACCAATCGAGTGATGACCAATGATTTCCCTTTCCCAATATCGAGTAGCTGCGACGGATCAGCATGAGTGGAATACGCAATGAAGAACAGAATCACCATCGATGTCAAAGGAATGACGTGCGACGGCTGCGAAGGCCATGTAGGGGACGCGCTCGCTGGGGCAGGGCTCACCGATCTCGAGGTGGATTGGCGACGTGGACTTGCTTCCGGCATCGACTCTGGGGCTTTCGATGTCGCCAGGGCTGAGGCCGCTCTGGAAGGATCCAATTACGAGATCGTGTCGGTTTCATCCCCCACCGACGAGAGCGCTCCCACCGATGACGGCGTCGATCACGACTACGACCTCCTGATCCTCGGGTCCGGTTCTGCCGCGTTCGCTGCAGGTATCAAAGCAAGGGACGTCGGAGCCACGGTCGCAATCGTCGAGAAGGGAACCATCGGTGGAACGTGCGTGAACATCGGATGTGTGCCATCGAAGGCGCTTCTGCGTCCTGCTGAGCTGTATCACCAGGCTGGCCACTCACCGTTCCCAGGAGTCGAAACATCAGCAGGTGATGTCGACCTGGGTACGTTGATTGCATCCAAAGATGAACTCGTTGGTGTGCTGCGTCACGAGAAATACGCAAACCTCTTGGACGTGTACGACATCGATCTGCTTAAGGGAACCGCGAAGTTCACGGGTCCCAACAGTGTCGAGGTGGACGGTCGCCCGGTAACGGCGGGTCGTTTCCTGATATCTACCGGTGCGTCTTCGTGGGTACCACCCATCGAAGGTCTCAACGACACCGACTATCTGACATCAACCACAGCGCTCGAACTGACCGAAGTCCCCGGTGAACTCATCGTTGTCGGTGCCAACGCTATTGGACTCGAACTCGGCCAGTTGTTCGCGCATCTCGGATCGAAGGTGACATGGATTGAAGCGTTGGACAGGATCGCTCCGTTCGAGGAGCCAGAGATCTCCGAGCTCATGCGCGGTCATCTCGAAGATGAAGGCGCTTCCATCCATGAGGGTGCCCTCGCCAAGACGGCGGGCAGAGACGGAGACCGTGTGTGGCTTGACATCGAGCATGAAGGATCAACGGTACGCCTTCATGCAGATCATCTGCTCATGGCAACGGGCCGCAGGCCGAACACCGCGTCGTTGGATCTCGAAGCTGCAGGCGTCGACGTTGATTCCCGCGGAGCGGTGATCGTCGACGACAGCCTCGCCACCTCCAATCCTGCGGTGTGGGCAGCCGGTGACGTCACCACAACACCCCAATTCGTCTACGTTGCTGCTGCATCAGGGAACATCGCAGCTGAGAACGCTCTTCGCGGAGCGGGACGCACACTCGACCTGCGCACGATGCCACGAGTCACGTTCACGACACCTTCGATCGCCTCTGTTGGACTTACCGAATCGGATGCACGAGAGGCAGGGCATCCCGTCATGACATCGGTGCTGCCACTGTCGTCGGTGCCACGTGCACTCGTGAACCAGGACACAACAGGTACCGTCAAGCTCGTCGCTGATGAAGCAACCGGAGAACTCCTCGGCGCCCATGTACTCGCCGAAGGTGCAGGCGACGTCATCCAGGCGGCTGTTGTGGCACTCAACTACCACGCAACCGTCGACGAAATCGCCGCAATGTTCCATCCCTACCTGACCATGGCTGAAGCGCTCAAACTCGCAGCACAAACATTCAACAAGGACGTCAAGAACCTCTCATGCTGCGCCGCATGATTCCACGATCGCACACCGCTCAACGTGCTTGAATCACAATCACAAAGGGAAGGAGCCAATATGCACAGATTCATGATCCCTCGCGTCGCTCACTGCAGCGACGGTTGTAAACCAAAGTCCTGAGCACGACAACAAACTGCTCACACACCGAGAGGCCACCTGGGAACTCCCAGATGGCCTCTCGATGTTTTGTGACGGGTCGATCGACGTTCCTGTACTCGCAGCGATAACAGAGGTGCGGCTGAAGGACAATGGCTGTGATATGCAGTCTTCGTGGGCAATGCCGCGTTGATCAGTGAAAGCTCTCCATCAGGCACCCTCAATCCGGATCACAGGCATGGGACCGCCCACTGCTCGTGTCGCGATCCGTTCATCTGTTCTTGGATCGACCACCCTCCTGCATTGTCATCCGCGGCCACGGCAATCGAGGCATCGTGTCTCGAGCATTCTCATCGTGTCCTGGAACTCCTCGCCGAGTAGATCCCCGATCCGATTCATCATCGTTGTCGGAGCAATGGCATTTCCGCAGATCTCGCAACTGGCGACCGTCCCCTCGTTCAGCGTCAAGCGACCGGCGGCCAGACGGCGCGTATCGATGAGTCCCCGTACCGATATCGCGCCGCGCCTGATTTCGGGGCATTCGGCAATGCATTGACGACAATTGACGCATGCCTTGGCGTCAAACGAGATGGAGATGACTTCGTCCTCATACGATTCGCGCAGCGCACTTGTGGGACAGATCTTTGCGCATTGCCCACAGAGTGTGCAGGTGGTGGTATCGATGGAGACTTCGCCGAACTGGGCCGCGTTGCGCTCGACGGTGAAGTTGGTATCGGTCGACACCACAAAGGCCAACATGACGTCCACCGCGTTTTGTTGGTCGAACAGGTTGGTCCCGGAAAGCTCATCGTTGAGCGGCTCTCCAGCGACCATTGCAGCCTCGAATCCGGTCTGTGCGAGGATCGCCCGGGCGATGTCGTTGGTTTCGGTCACGATCGAGCCTCCGCCGATGGGACATCCACTTTCTCCGCATGGCACCGCTTTCGCACAGCTCGCTCCGCGCAGTCGGCATGCCAGCAGCCAGGAAGCGGGGATCATTGAGGTGCACGGCACGGAAATGTCGGACCAGCCCTTCTTTGCGTCAACCGATCCGCGAGAACAGACGAATCTGATGCCTATGGGCTTCTCGCCCGCATTGATCGCTGCTCGCACTTGGGCGTCGATCATTGCGGGCGTGGCCGCGGGATTCTCTATGGC
>JAMBLL010000347.1 GCA_023336765.1 Actinomycetes bacterium
GGGGAGGTGGCCGAGCGCAGAGAGGTCGGAGGGGGAAACCACCGGTGCGCCGAGCCGAATTGCGGAGGCTGCAGCAACGCCCCGATAGACAGGCTCCGCGCGACCTAGCCACATTCGGCACGATTGTTGTCACAACGCTCTCGGGGGACGCATTACTTCGGATGGTGGGAAGTTTGTGGGTATGGTTCGATCCGGTGAATGGCAAGACGCCACTCGCTGGATCGTGAAGACAGAATCGCCAAGACGGGAGCGGTAGACCAATGGACGCGTTAACAGCAATTGTTCAGGTGTCACTACTGGTGTTTGTGATTTCATCGATGCTGGCAATGGGGTTCAGCTTGACGGTCGAAGCGATCATCACTCCGCTCAAGAACGTCCGATTGGTGCTTACAGCTTTGGCCGTGAACTTCGTCGCGGTCCCACTCGTCGCATGGGGTGTTGGCGAGCTGATAGGTCTTGACAAGGACATATTCACCGGACTCATCATTCTGGCGACCGCCGCCGGAGCACCGTTCCTTCCAAAGCTGGCGGGAGCCGCGAAGGGAAACACCGCATTCTCTGTAGGACTCATGGTCATGTTGATGGTGACAACGATCATCTATATGCCGATCGTGCTTCCGATGCTGCTGAGCGGCGTGACGATCAATCCTTGGGACATTGCGAAGTCATTGATCGTGCTGATGCTTCTCCCATTGGCCATCGGCCTGTTCATAAAGGCACGATGGTCGTCGGTCGCTGATGGGCTACAACCGCATATGGCTGAGGCGTCATCGGTTGCACTTCTCTTTCTCCTCGCCGGTGGGATCATCGTTCAATGGAGCGACATCGTCGAGTTGCTCGGGACCGGCGGGTTCATCTCCCTCGCTCTCTTCTTCATCATCTCCCTGGTTATCGGGTACTTCGCAGGAGGCTCAGACCCACAGATGCGTTCCGTGATGGGTCTCGGTACTGCCCAGAGGAACGTCTCGGCGGCCATGGTTGTCGGGGCCCAGAACTTCACGGACACACCCGACGTGATAAGCACGATCATTGTCGGAGCGCTCGTTGGACTGGTCATCCTCCTACCAATCGCCGGAGAACTCGGAAAGCGCGCAACAGGCAACGGATCGCAAACGAAGAGCGCATAGGACCCCCGGCTAGAGACTTACCGAGGACGACCCAAGGAGAACGCTTGGATCGGATGATTCTGCCCCCTCCGACTCGCAAGCTCGGCACCCAGCCCAGGGCCCGGGAGAGGAGAAGAACCCGCCTATGTGCTCACGAAATCTATGTCCGCGGCCGCTTCGCCGCCGGGGGCCTTGCCCTTGAACTGGCTCATGTAGAGGGCGTAGTAGAAGCCTTTGGCAGCCATGAGTTCGTCGTGGGGTGAGTACTCGACGATCTCTCCGCCGTTGAGGACCATGATGTCGTCCGAGTCCCTGATCGTTGCGAGCCTGTGGGCGATCGAGAAACTCGTCTTGTCGTCCATAAGGTGACGCATCCCGTCCTGAATCAGCTTCTCCGTCCTCGTATCGACATTGCTTGTCGCCTCGTCGAGGATCATGATCTTCGGGTCCGCGACCATGGCCCTTGCGATCGTGATCATCTGACGCTGACCCTGGCTCAGGTTCGCTCCACGTTCAGTCATCATCGTGTCATATCCGTCGGGGAGTTCCATGATGAAGTCGTGGGCATTCGCCTTCATCGCAGCTGTAATCGCATCCTCATCTGTCGCACCATCCCTGGCGTACTTGAGGTTGTTCATCACAGTGTCGGTGAACAAGTAGGCCTCCTGGAGAACCACACCTATCTGTCTTCGCAAGCTCTCCTGGGTCAGGGACTCGATGTTCTGGCCGTCGATGAGAATCGTGCCGCTGTCGATGTCGTAGTAGCGGGTGAGGAGATTGATCAATGTGCTCTTGCCTGCGCCCGTCGGCCCACAGATTCCGACGGACTCACCCGCTTCGACCGTGAAGGTGTTGTCTTTGAGCACCCTTCGGCCGGGAACGTAGCTGAAGTCGACGTCGGTGAACTCGATGCGCCCACCCTTGAACTCGTACTCGACGGCGTCGGAGGCGTCGGTAACCGTCGGCTGTTCGTCGATGACCTCGAAGACACGTTCACCACCGGCGATCGCGTTGAGCGCGTTGGAGACAAGGTTCGACATCTGCCCCAGCGGTGACGCCATCAGCGTCGCGTATCCCGTGAACGCCATCACGACACCGAGCGTGGTACTCCCTTCGATCACCATGAGTGTGCCGGCGGTGAGGACGAATACGGTCTGGATGAGGATCAGAGTCTGGGTCAGTGGGAACTGCATCAGCGAGGCGAGGAAGGCTCGTCTCCCGACCTCGTACACCTCTCCTGCGAGTTCCTCATGCTCTTGGCTCGCCCACGCTTGCCGCTTTTTCGAGATGATCACCTTGTGGCCGTCGAGCGTCTCGGCCTGGAATCCGCTCACGAAGCCGACCCGCTCCTGAAGAAGCGCGAACGCAGGGGCGGCAATTCTGGTGACAACGTACATGGATCCGATGAGGAACGGGATGACGATCAGCGCTGCGATCGTCAGCGGGATGTTGATAAGCAGCATCACTATCAAGATGATGAAGATCTGCAGTATCGCTCGGATGATCGGGCCAACGCCCTGCTCGTAGAAGAGCGCGACCACTTCCGAGTCGTTCGTGATCCTGCTGGTCAATTGTCCGACAGGGTTCTTGAAGAAGAAACCCATCGAGAGCGTCTGCATGTGTGAGAAGAGCTTCGTCTGGAGCCGATAGAGGGCAGTAGTGGCGAGCCGGGAGAACATCCGATCAGCGAGGAAGCTGAAGACCAGGTACACGACACCAGCAACCAGGCCCGCGATCATCCAGCGGTTCAGTTCGTCCGTTGTGCCGGATGGGTCGTTCATGACGTTCATCGCCTGACCCGTGATCCATGGCAGAGCGGAGAGACCGAGTATGGCAACAACCCTGGCTGCGGTCGCTAGTACAGACCTGGCACGATTGTCTCCACCGAGCATGTAGCCAAGCAGCCTCGAAAGGGTGGTGCGATCCGGTGACAGTGAGTCGTAGTCCGTTGTCATTCTGCCACCGCCAGATCGAGACCTTCGGTGATTCCTTCACCGAGTTGGGACTCGTAGATCTCCTGATAGAGCGGACTGCTGGCGAGCAGTTGTTCATGGGTGCCCTCCGCGACGATCTCACCGTTCTCAAGGAGGTAGATGTGATCGAGGTCGATCACGGCGCTGATCCGTTGAGCGACGTAGATGACGGTTCCGTTGTCCATGAAGGTCGGGATCGCATCTTGAACCCTGCCCTCGGTGGAAGCGTCGAGAGCGCTCGTGGAATCATCAAGGATGATGATCCTGGGCTGCCCGGTCAGTGCCCTGGTGATCGAGAGCCGTTGACGTTGCCCACCGGAGAAGTTGTACCCGCGGCGTGCCACCGGGGCTTCCCAACCTCCGGGGAGGTCCGAAGCGAAGCCGTAGGCATCGGCCGCTTTGGCTGCATCGATCACGACGTCATCTGAAACGTCGACGTTGGCGAACTTGAGGTTGAAACGCAGGTCACCCTGGAACAGGATGGCCTCCTGGAGCGCGATGCCGACGATCGAACGGAGATCGTCTCTCGACATGTCTGCGATGTCGACGCCATCGATGGTGATCCGTCCCTCAGTAGGGTCGTAGAACCGGGGAATGAGGTTCACGAGCGCCGTCTTCCCTGAGCCGGTCGCCCCAAGGAAGCCGACCTTCTGCCCGGGTTCGATCGTGAGATCGATGTGCTTGAGCACGGGAGCATCGATCTCCCCATCTGGTCGGACGAACGCGAACGAGACGTCCTCGAAGACGATACGACCCTTCACGTCGGCCTGGTCAAGTTGGGTAGCTGGGTCCTGATCGGTGATCGTCGGCTCAATATCGTACGCCTGGAGGATGCGTTCAGCCGAGACGTCGCCGCGCAGCACGAACGGGATGACGATCGCGATGAGCGCCAACGGTGTGATGACGAGGCCGAGATACGTTGTGAACGCAGACAACTGTCCAACGGTCATGCCCGAACCGGTGA
Organism: Actinomycetes bacterium; assembly: GCA_023336765.1. Lineage (GTDB taxonomy): Bacteria > Actinomycetota > Acidimicrobiia > Spongiisociales > UBA5794 > JAMBLL01. The sequence continues at coordinate 4,044 of JAMBLL010000347.1, forward strand.
GGATCTGTGTTCCGCCCACCCAGAGTGCGAGGATGACACCAAGCTGACCAATCCCCGTCTGCATCGGCGCCAGGAATGCCACCCGCCACGCCGCCTTGTAAGAGGCGGCACGCATGCGGTCGGCCGGAGCATTGAATTTGTCGATCTCGTGGTCCTCGCGAATGAAGGCCTTGACGACCGCCATTGCCGACAGATTCTCGGTGAGCGTTCTATTGATGCCGTCGAGATGGTGCTGGCGCTTGCGGTATGCCTTGACGATCGGCGGGATGAGAACCAGGAGGAGTGCCACGACGACCGCCATCACCACAAGGAGTACCCATACGAGATCGGGTGTGTTGATGATGCTGAGGATCAGCGTGGCAATGAGCATGAAGGGCGCATAGAGAGCGAGAAGGATCGTGTAGAGCATCGCGTTCTGGACGTTCACGACGTCGGCATTGAGCCTGACCATGAGCTGGCTTGACGAGAGATGATCGAAGTTCTCGAACGTGTACTCCTGGATCTTGTCGTAGAGCCTCTTGCGGATGACATAACCAACACCCTGAGAGAAGAACACCGCCTGGGACGCTGCGATCGCCATGGTGACGCCTGCGATTGCAGCGAGAACGAGCATCCAGAACCCGAACCTGAGCGCCGCCTCGGCATCACCTTCGACCATGCCCTGATTGACCATCGGCGCGACCAAGGTGGCAAACCCGACCGACGAGACCGCCGAAATGAACAAGGACACCTGGGACACGATCAGTCGACCCCGATACTCGGTGACGAGTCGGAAGATCTGCATGAACGATTTGATCACTGGTCAGGCTCCTCGCCGTGTTGTAGCCAGATGCCTCAGGAGACCAGTGAATGATTCGTCGGCAGCAAGATCGTCAATGGTGACCCTGTTCCGGAGCCGCCAGTTGGGCCGCTCCATGTAGGTACCTGGGACGTTCTGACGACGTTCCTCCATGACCAGATCATCGAGATTGAGCAACGCTATCGCTGCATCTGTTCCTGCGATCCACTCCATGAGCGCGTCACGGGTTGCTATCGGGCCCGACGTGGAGAAGTAACTCTCCAGCCCTGCAATAGAGCGACTGCGCGCCTCGCGTTCGTGGACAGCACGTTCTTCGTCGAAGATGCCGAGGTCGAGCATGTCAGCGATGTCAAGACCTTTCCACCACGCGGCGAAGGCTGGTGTGTCGTGGCTCGACATCGCAATGGCATCTGTCGACGCGGGCATGTTCGGACCATCCTGAGCCACTGTCATGCCGAGGAGCCCATGTGCCTCAAGACCTTCACCGATCTCTGGAGGGACGGTACCGAGGTTCTCTCCAACGACACCTGCGCCCGCTCTGACAGACTCGATGCAGATGATCGCGAACATCTCCTCGGTTGGTTGCATGACGTACGCACCCTGGTTCGCCCCAGCACCGTGCGGTACCCACCATGTCCTGTGGATACCCATGACATGGTCGATGCGCAGCAGACCAGCCACACTGAACTGATGCCGGATCGCCTTGCGAAAGTTGGTGTGGCCATCGAGGCGTGCAAGTGTTGGGATCGTTGCAGGCAATCCCCAGTCCTGGCCCCCGACGAAGAGCGGGTCTGGCGGCGCACCCAACCCTGCGGGTGCGAATAGTTCCGGTTGGTCCCATATGTCGTAACCGTCGGGATGACAACCGATCGGGAGATCGAGATAGAGGAACTGTCCCCGATCCCGAAGCCGTTCGGACATGCCTGACAGCTGCAGATCCATGAGCCACTGCACTGTCTCGTGATATCTAACTCGTTCGGGGGGTGGTTCAGCGCCCTGTGGCCAGCCAGCCGGATTGATGCCGTACCGTTCGCCGAGTGCACGGAACCGTGCATATTCGATCATGTCCGGCACCCGTCGAAGAAAGCTCTCGACCCTCGATCGCAACTGTGGCGAAGCGGAGACCTTTCGGGCGTATCGCGCCAGGGATTCACGGATGCGCGACCCTGTGCCCTCGTAGTCGACCCACAGTGGGTCGTTGCCTGGGTGCTGGGGATCCTCGGACCACCCTGGGATCTGTGAGAAGTCGGCGAACAGTTCGCTCCAGGCCCGCCGCGAAACGGGAGCATACGGGGATGGCTGATCGGGGAAGGTTGCCAGAAGGGGCAGAGTTCCGATGATCTCGATACCAACGTCCTGGCACATGTCTGCCATGGTGTCCAATTCGGCGATGGTGCCTATCCCGTGATCGACCGAAGGGCCTACCAACGAATACATCGGAGCGATGAGTCCGAGAGCATGCTGTGGCGCAGGGTGAGCCCTCATGGGTGCAGAGAAGACATGCGCCGTGATGTCCCCACCGTTGATCGAGAGTTGGTGATAACCCATGGGGAGTTTCTTGGTAGCGGACATGGCGCCAACCGATACTTCAACGGGTATGACCTCTCCGCCGTCGAGGATCACAACGGCTTCCCTCACTTCGAAGCTGACCGGAGGGATCGTGAGCTCACCGTCCCACGCGACAAGCACGGGTTCGATGGGTGGAAGGGCCCCTTGAATACTGGATGATGCCTCGACAATGGACAACTCGCTGTCAAGCGATCGGCCCGTTACCGCCGATAGCACAGCCAGGAGATCCGACTCGACCACCGTCTGGGGATTTCCCCACGCATCGATCCATGTAGGAGCGACACCGGCGACGGCAGCGAGATCGTGAACGAGCGTGTTGAGAGGTTCGTCAGTCACGTCGGCAGCCTAGGAGAAGTAGACGGTTCACAGTTCACAGTCAGAGCACGTCCGACTGTGAACTGAAGACTGTCAGCTGTGAACTCTTACTGATAATCACTGTCCGCGTGGCCTGGCGTTGTTGGCACCGGTTCCTGGCGCTTCTCCCCGAGGCGACGATCGCGCAGATATTTCGGCCCACGGGTGCGCTTCTCCTTGGCTTTCTGCTGAGATGCCTCGTCCCGTTTGGACTGCTTGATCCGTTCGCCGCGCTCAACCTCGAGTTGGAGCAGGGCCTCGTGCACATTCTCCATCTGTCCGTCAGAAGTTGCAGGAAAGCGGTACGCCGCCTGGACGAACGCTGCCGTATCCCCGCGGTAGTCATGCCCGAACGACTTGAACTCTCCGGGAATCACCTTCATCGCGTTCATCGCGTCAACAGCAACCTGGATGAACGTGAGCAGTGGTGTCCATTCCATCTCATCGGGGACATTGCGTCCACGTTCAGAAGCACTCAACCAAGCGGGTTCCTTCACGGCGAGTCGCATCGAGACCTGCGCAATCGGGTCGTTGTCGTGATCGAGGACCACAGCCCGCATGGCATCCTTCTCCTCCTCCGTCAATTCGTTGTACTCCTCGATGCGGTCGAAGGTCCCGACGGAACCCTCGGGAATCAGATCGCCCGAGCCGTCGCGCATCCCCGTCTTGGACCACTTGGCGAAACCGGGAAGACCGAACCACAACGCTCTGTCGATGCCGTAATCATCAAAACCCTCGATTCCCTGATGCATCACAACATCAGAACTCGACCATGCACCAAGACTCTCGCCGAAGATGAGGACCTTTGGACGTTTGTCCCCCGGACGCTCCGCAAGCCGCTGTTTGACTCCCCACATGAGCTGGCGGAATTGCTGGCGTCCGAGTGTGACCTTCTGGAGTGCGAGGAAACTCGGGGACCGGCCGTACTGGATACACACTGTCGCGATGTCACCGCGCGACAGGATCTCGGCGCTCTCGATCATCGTCTGGTCCACCCAGCCGGTACCTGTTGGAGCGAACAACAACAGATACTTCCTGTCGAATGCACCAAGTCTGTCGAGTTCGTCTAGGGCCATCTCTGAACGGCCGGTTGTGTAGATGGGTTCCGAGTTGTAGCCGATGTATGCACGGATCGGGTGGGCGACGGCTGGTTCTCCCAGAGTGTCCTCGATAAGGTCTGGTGTCATCACATCGGTCACGAACCTGCGACCCTGCAATCCCAACTCATCGAAGGGCGAGATGCTGTTCGGACCGCCGGAAACGAACGGATTGTCCGGAGCTTCGCTGTATGCGGGTTCGATCTTCTCGTTCGCCCGGGCGATGTACCCGACACCTGCCGAGTACAGCGCCACACCGCCACCGATCCAAAGGGCGGTGTTGATGGTGCGGCCAAGAATGTCCTTGAGTGGGTCGCCTCCGAAGTAGTCCTGACTGGCGGTCCTCGAACCAAGAAAGGCTCGACCGATGAGCTGTCCTGAGACCGCCACGACCATACCGATACCGATCGAACCTGGAAGAGAGGCAGGCTTGTCGTCATCCGACCACCGTTTGATGATGTCCTGGCGATTGTGGAGGAGTTTGCTCGAATACAACAGTGCCCCAGCAGTCGACCCAAGCCCGATGACGATGGGTCGCAGAGCGCCAGAGGCCGGAAAGCGGGATCGTAGCTCGCCAGCAGATTCGTACACCATTCCCCCGATCCCGCCGGACATCGCGAGTCGGCCAACGGTTCGCGCTGACGCGACGTACGTTGGCTCTTCATCCGTCTGGGGGACCTTCGTGAGGGCGAAACCGCCAAGCACAACTGCTGCCCGTGCGCCGAGTCTTGCTGCGTACGGTGATGAATTGGGCACAACCAACCGGATGGCCGAATCCAATCCGACACCGATCATTCTCGCTGCGAGCACCGATATCCCAGCAGCCATTCCCTGATGCATCGATGCCCGTGGCATGAGCGAAGGGGTGAACGCATCGACCATCGAGATCGTCTCGAGAGGTGCCGCTGGGCTACCTGTAAGCGGATTGAACTTGTTCGCCAGACCGAGGGCGAGACCGACACTGGCGCTACTGATGGTTGTGAGACGACTCATCGCTCTGTTCTCCTTGTATCAACGGGTCCAGGCGGATGCTAGTGCTGTGACCACAAACGTTGGGGGTCCTTGCATTGGTTGACGGATTCGCGCATCCTTGAGTATTCGGTATGTGTCTAC
>JAMBLL010000348.1 GCA_023336765.1 Actinomycetes bacterium
AAGAGGTCCCCGTCGGTCATTGTTGCTGGGAATCCTCTTCACGTTCGGCCCATGCATCGAGGACGGATGTGCGGATCTCGATGCCAAGTTCCGCAAGCTGGTCGTCTTCGACACGACTGGGTGAACCTGTCAGAGGGTCAGCGCCGGTCTGAGTCTTTGGAAAGGGGATGATCTCGCGGATGTTCGGTTCGTTGCGCAGGATGCTCACGAACCGATCGATACCGATCGCAAAACCCGCGTGCGGCGGTGTCCCGTACCTCAATGCCTCGAGGAACCAACCGAAACGGTGCTCCGCATCTTCAGCCGAGATGTTCATGACCTCGAAGACCTTCGCCTGGACGTCAGCGTCGTGGATCCTGACACTGCCAGAGCCAAGTTCAGTGCCGTTGAGTACAAGATCGTACGACTTGGATATCGCTGTCTCAGGGGTGTTGATCATCTCTTCGATGTTTGCGGGTGAGGTGAAGGGATGGTGGGCAGGAGACAGTTTGCCATCTTCGTCCACCTCGAAAACGGGGAAGTCGACGATGAACGCAAACGCCAGTTCGTCGTTGTTGTCCGGTTTGCCGAGATCAAGGCGCAACTGTCCGAGCACGTTACGAACGACGCGTAACCTATCGGCAACGATCAACAGGGTGTCACCCTCGCTGGCGTCCAGAGCCACAACGATCGCCTGTATCTCCTCATCGGAGAGGAACTTTGCGACAGGAGAGCGGACGGTTCCGCCCTCCTGGACAACCATCCAGACGAGGCCCTTTGCTCCGAGTTCCTGGGCGCGTGAGACCTGGGCGTCCAGGCCAGAACGCGCAAGACCGAGTGCCCCGGCGTTGATCGCCTGGACGGCGCCACCGCTCTCGAGGACACCAGCGAAAGCTTTGAATCCTGTACTTGCGAATACGTCTGAGAGATCGACGAGTTCCATACCGAATCGGAGGTCTGGCTTGTCGGATCCGTACCGGCTCATGGCTTCGGCATAGGTCAACCGGGTGAAGTCGCCTTCGATGGTTGTACCACGCAGATCGTGCACGACCCTCCTTGCGACCTTGTCAAGTACCTCGAGGACATCCTCCTGGCCCCAGAATGATCCTTCGAAGTCGAGTTGCGTGAATTCGATCTGTCGGTCGGCCCGAAAATCCTCATCGCGGTAGCACTTCGCCACCTGGTAATAACGCTCGACTCCCCCGATCATCAAGAGTTGTTTGAACAGTTGGGGGGATTGTGGCAGTGCGTAGAAGTTGCCTTTCCTCAACCGTGACGGCACCAGCATGTCGCGGGCACCCTCAGGCGTCGAGGCGATGAGGGTTGGCGTTTCAACTTCGAGAAAGCCTTCTTCATCCATGACGTGGCGCATGGCCCTGATCGCCTGTGAACGCGCCCGGAGGTTCTCCGACATGCGAGACCGGCGCATGTCCAGGTAGCGGTACTGCAACCGTAACGCCTCGTCGACCTCGACACGGTCGTCCAGTTGAAAGGGAAGAACGTCAGATTCGCTCAGGACGTTGAGCCTGGATGCAACCACCTCTACGGCTCCCGTCGCCAGGTCGTCGTTGGTGGTGCCTTCAGGTCTGGCTCGAACGGTCCCGATCACCTGAACGCAGTACTCGAGCCTCAGGCCGTGCAGAACTTCTTCTGAGGCTGGTGCATCCTCGGGGTTGAGGACAACCTGGACGATGCCGGTGGAGTCGCGGAGATCAACGAAGATGACGCCACCATGATCGCGTCGTCTTGAGATCCAACCCGCGAGTGTCACTTCGTGATCGATATCGGCGGTGCTGAGTTCCCCAGCCCCTATCGTTTTCATCAGGCCCGTAGCCATCGGCCTATCTCCTTGATTGGAATCTCTTGCTGTTCACCGGTCTTGAGGTCTTTCACAGCCACGAGGCCGCTGGACCATTCATCGCCCACCACGATCGCTGTCGCCGATGCCGACCTATCTGCTTCCTTGAATTGCGCTTTGACCGACCGCACGGTGTCTGTCATGTCGACACGCAGGCCCTCCCTCCGCAGTTCCGAGACGAGCGTACGCGCCTCCGTTCGCTTCTTGTCGTCAGCAACGACCACGAATGTGTCGAGGAGCGAGCGTGGCGGCGCTGCCTCAGAGGCTAGGAAGATCCGGTCCACACCCATTGCCAGCCCGACCGCCGGCGTTGGCTTTCCTCCGAGGATCTCGAACAGCCCGTCGTAGCGGCCCCCGCCCCCGACGCTCGATTGTGCAGCGTCGTAGGTCCTCGGTATGTACTCCCACACCGATCGGTTGTAGTAGTCAAGCCCTCGAACGAGCGTGGAGTCGAGGGTGTACGGTATCGATAGGGCCTCGATGCCGGCTCGTACAGCGTCGAAGTGCTCCGCCGGTTCGTCCGAAAGGAAGTCCGAGGGCTTCGGGGCGTCGGCGATGACGTCGGTGTCAGCTTTCGAATCGAGCACCCGCATCGGGTTCGTCTCAACCCTGCGTTGGGAGTCAGGCGATAGCTCATCGAAGCGTTCGAGGAAATACTTGATGAGTTCCGTTCGGTGCCGAGCCCTATCGGCCGCATCGCCGATCGTATTGATGTGCACGTCGACGTGTGGCACCCGCATGCGCTCGAGATACCGGTACCCGAACTCGATCACCTCGACGTCGGCTTCGGGTGAGCCAGATCCAAGGTATTCAACACCACCTTGATAGAACTGTCGGTAACGCCCCTTCTGGGGACGTTCATAGCGGAACATCGGTCCCCAATAGGACGCCTTCAGCCTGCCCTGTACACCGCCAGCCTGAATGGCGGCACGCACGACAGATGCTGTCGCTTCAGGCCGCAGGGTTATCGACCGTCCGCCCTTGTCCAGGAAGCTGTACATCTGTTTCTCGACGACCTCTGTGTCTCCGCCGACACCCCGTGCGAAGACTTCGGTGTCCTCGAACAGGGGGGTGAGTGCAAGCCCGTAACCGAACTGTTCTGCAACGTCCTCGAACACCCGATATGCGTGGCGCCACCACCCTGAATCGGGGGGAAGGACATCGTTGGTGCCTTTTGGTGCGCGAAATGTGCTCACAGCAACTCCTGGAGGAATGGGTTGAACTGACGTTCGGCGGCAAGCGTAGTGGTCGGTCCGTGACCTGGGAGTACCACGGTTTGATCTGGCAACGGCATTACCTTCGTTGCCATCGACGCCATCAGGGTTTCGTAGGATCCACCAGGAAGATCGGTTCGTCCGATCGACCCCGCGAACAGCTGGTCTCCCGAAAACAGAACACCCTCATCTGGCACGTAGAAGCAGCAGTGCCCGGGCGTGTGACCGGGAGTATGGAGCACATCGAGCGAGACACCAGCAAGGTCGATTCGCTGTCCGTCAATCAGGTCTGTGAATTCCGTGGAGACAACTTCCCCATCGATGTCACCGGCTGCGTGGCCAAGGAGAGCACGTAACTGTTCCCTGGGGTGACGAGCCATGTCGATGTCATCAGGGTGGAGGTACGCGGCAACCGTAGGGCCAGCCAGGCCGTCGATACCGCCAACGTGATCGATGTGGCCGTGTGTGATGAGCGCGGCAACCGGCGTGAGGTCGTGTTCGGCCAACAGGTCGCCGATTCCGACCGGGTCGGGGGGAGCATCGATCACCAATGCTGGACCGCCCTTACCGGCGGCGATGACATACGTATTGGTCTCGAAGTACCAGAGAGACCGGGAGTCGATAAGGAGTGTCACGGGTTCGCCTGCTTTCTAGACCACGAGCCGGTACGCGTCGTACACGCCATCGATGGTCCGCAGGCTCGCGAGAACATGTTCGAGCGTCTCGCGATCTGAGAGTTCAATCTCGTACCGTAACAAGGCGATACGATCCCTCCCTGTCACCGATGACGATGCTTGGATATTCGCTCCGTGGTCAGAGAGACTGGCGGTTACATCGCGCAGCAGCCTCGGTCTGTCAAGAGCCTCGACCTGGATCCAGACGTCGAAGGACTCAGAGTGACTGTCCGCCCATTCAACATCCACGAGCCGCTCAGCCTTGTCGCTCAGACTACCGATGTTGGAACAATCAGCCCGGTGCACGGAGACTCCCCTGCCAAGGGTCACGAACCCGATGATGTCGTCGCCAGGAACGGGTCCACAACACTTCGCCATGCGCACCAGCATGTCCTCGAGGCCTTCGACGATGACGTCGTCAGACAACCGGGTCCGTCTTCTGTGGGGTGTGGGGAGGCGTTCAGCGACAACGGCCTCGACCGAGTCCTCAGGCCGCAGCCTGCGTGCAAGACGCTGGGTAACCGTCTGTGGGCTGATTCGGTTCTCCCCAACAGAGAGATAGAGGCTATCGAGGGAATCGAACCCGAGGTCGGAAGCAACTTGCAGAAGTTCGTCCTCGGTTCCCTGAATCGGGATGGAATCCCGTCTCATCGCCTTGACAACGGCCTCCCTGCCGTCTGCAAGAGCGCTGTCGCGGCGTTCCCTGGTGAAGAACCCCTTGATCTTGGATGTGGCCTTTGAGGACTTAACGAATACGAGCCAATCCCTGCTTGGACGCGCGTTGACGGATTTCGACGTGAGGATCTCGACGATGTCCCCACTTTCGAGCTTGGTCGATAAGGGCACAAGCCTGCCGTTGACCTTCGCTCCTGAGCAACTGTGGCCAACGTCCGTGTGGATGCGGTACGCAAAGTCGACGGGTGTTGCACCCATCGGCAACGTCTTGACATCGCCGCGAGGTGTCAGTGCGAATACTTCATCCTGGTAAAGGTCCAACTTGAGATTCTCCAGGAACTCAGCAGGATCATCATCGTCATCACGTAGCGCCTGAATGTCCTGGAGCAGAGGTAGATCTCCCTCCGACGTTGACCCATCCTTGTAGCGCCAGTGTGCAGCGATACCGGCTTCGGCGCGATCGTGCATCTCGTGCGTCCTGATCTGTACCTCGAGCGCTTTGCCTCCCGGTCCGACGACTGTTGTGTGCAGAGACTCGTAGAAGTTGAATTTCGGCATCGCGATGTAATCCTTGAACCTCCCCTGGATCGGAGGCCACATCGTGTGTACGAGGCCAAGTGCCGCATAACAGTCGCGGACCTCGTTGACGATGATCCGGATGCCGATGAGATCATGGATATCCTCGAACGCAAGCCCCGATGTCTGCATCTTGCGATAGATCGAATACAGGTGCTTTGGCCTCCCGGAAGTCTCTGCGTGGATTCCGGCGTCGGCGAGCGATTTCGAGACATCGTCGACCACGTTCTCGATAAAGGATTCACGTTGGGGCGACCTGCGTGCCACCGCTTCTTCTATCTCTGCCTTTGGACCGGGATAAAGAACGCCGAAGCAGGTCTCTTCCATCTCGTGCTTGATCTCCTGCATCCCGAGTCGGTGGGCAAGCGGTGCATAGACGTCGAGGGTCTCTGACGCGACGCGGCGCTGTTTCTCGACAGGGAGAGGTGTCAGCGTTCTGATGTTGTGCGTACGGTCTGCGAGCTTGATCACAAGTACGCGGATGTCCTTGGCCATCGACACTGCCATCTTGCGGATGGTGGCAGCCTGGGCAAGTTCTCTGCTCGAGAATTTGATACGATCGAGCTTCGTCACCCCGTCGATCAGAAGGGCGATCTCGTCGCCGAACTGGTCGCGAACTCCCGAAAGAGTAAGGTCGGTGTCCTCGACGGTATCGTGCATCAACGCCGCTGAGAGTGTCGCCTCATCGAGACCGTAATCAGCAAGTATCTCGGTAACGGCGAGCGGATGCACGATGTACGGATCACCGGTTGCGCGTGTCTGGCCGCTGTGTTGTTCCTCTGCGACCTTGTATGCGGCGTACAGATGACTTGTACCCCCACCGGGATGGGCAGTCTTGTAGGTCGCGACGATGTCATCGAACATCTGGTCAGGCGTCCGACCCTTCACAGCAGTGTCTGTGAAGCCACTGTGCGACACGTTCTGCGATGGTGCGACGTCTGCCATCACCAGAGCTTACCGACGCTTACGCCTCTGCTTGGGAGGTCTCGCAACCGTCTGGGGCACGTCCGACGGTGGCATAGCATCAGGCTTGGAGGCGGTGCTCTTCGCCTCGTCCGTCTGGTTCTTCGAGCTTTTCGACTTCGCTGCATCCCTGTCACCGGATGCCCCTGAACGCTTGTCCGCACGCGCCTGGCGACGTGCCCAGTCGGGTTCACGGGACTTCCAGCGTGCGAGCAAAGGAGCAGCTACGAAGATCGATGAGTAGGTGCCAACAGCGATACCGATGAACAGCGCCAGAGCGAACTCCTTGAGCGTCTCGGCTCCGATCGCAAGGAATCCGACAAGCAGCAGCGACCCCACGGGCAACAATGATGTGAGCGACGTGTTTATCGACCGCATCAGCACCTGGTTCAGCGACTGGTTGACGATCTGGTTGTAGGTCGTCTTCGTGTCATCCTCGAAGATGTTCTCGTTCACCTTGTCGAATACCACGACCGTGTCGTACAGCGAATAGCCAAGGATCGTGAGCACAGCGATGATCGTCGAGGGTGTGACCACGAAACCGATCAATGCATAGATACCTCCGGCGATCACCAGGTCGTGGAACAACGCTGCAAGCGCCGCGAGGGCCATCCTCCACTCGAATCGCCAGGTGATGAAGATCGCCACCACTATCAGGAAGACAACCAGGGCCTGGATGGCCTTTCGAGTTACTTCAGCACCAAAGGTCGGACCGACAGCTTTCTCGTTGAGGTCGTTCACGTCTGCGCCAACCGCATTGGCGACCGCGAAGGTCAGGGCGTCCTGGCCCTCAGCATTGAGCGCCTCGGTTTGTACCTGGACAATGCCGTCCCCTGTGATCTGAACCCTGGCATCTCCGTAGCCGACAGTGCGGAGCTCGTTCCGGATCGACTCGACCGTTGCGTCGGAGGTGTTCTCCACAGTGATGATCACGCCGCCGGTGAAGTCGATGCTCAGGTTGAACGGCTTGACAACCATCATGAGAATCGAGGCCGCAACGAAAACCGCTGATACGATCAGTGTCTTGCGGGAGATCTCGATGAAGTCGAATCGGGTTTCCCCGCGATACATACGAGTGAAGACGTTCATGACGACACCTCCACCGGTTCCTTGACCTCAACGATCTCGCCACCGCCCATTGCGCCACGGACCGAGAACAGGCCGCCCTGGCCGAGGGGGCCCCTCCCCATGAGAAACGTCGCAGGACGTGTATAGAAGTATGCGACGAAGACGTCGATCACGGTTGCGAGGCCGAGCGTGAGGGCAAATCCCTTCACCTGGCCGGTGGCGAGAACGAACAACAGAATCGCTCCGAGAAATGTGACAGTGTCACCGGTGAGAATCGTTCGGTACGCACCCGAGAATCCGTGGGTGATGGCTGATGTGAGACTGCGGCCATGCCGAAATTCCTCTTTGATGCGCTCGAAATAAACGATGTACGAGTCAGACGTAATGCCCACGGACACGATGATTCCCGTCACCCCGGCTAGCGTGAGCGTGGTTCCTTGCGTCTCCCCCAACAGGATGAGTGACCCGAGGAGGAACGATCCGAAGACCGTCAGACCGACGATCGATATGATGCCCATTGAGCGATAGTACACAAGCATGTACATGGCTACCAGGGCAAGGCCCACCAACCCAGCGATGAGGCCGGCACGAAGCGAGTCGGCTCCGAGGGTTGCTGACACGGAGTACACAGATTCGCGTTCGAACGTGGTGGGCAGGGCGCCGTATCGCAGTATGGCGGCGAGTGACTTGGCCTCATCTTCAGAGTTCTCCGCGGTGCCGACAGTGATGATCACGGCATCAGGGTCGAGACCCTCTTCTGGTGTAACCGTGTTGGCCACTGCAGGCGCTGAGAAGACAACCCCATCGACGACGATCGCTAGTTGGCGTTGTGGCGACCCTGGGGGGAAATTGGCGAGATATCCAGTGGCCTCCCTGAACTTCTCTCCTCCTTCATCGGTGAACTCAGGGACAACAACCCACTGCCCTCCGAGACCCTGGGAACTGAACTGCGCTGTGGCATCGGTGATGTCCCTTCCTGTCGGGAACACGACCGTGGTCCCAGCAGGCGTGTCGACGACGATTCCGTCAACCGCGTAGACCAGAAGGTCGTCCTGACCCGCAAGGTACGCCGGCTTGTTGACATCGTCCTCCGCTGCGAGACCGGTTGTTTCATCGGTCCCCTCGGGATGCTCGCCCTCAGGGTTGAGGAAGACCAGCGATTCGGTTGTCTCTGCGAGGACCGCTCTGAAGGACAGTTCCCCGGTCGTACCGACGGCCTGGAGCGCACGTTCCCTGTCGTCAACGCCTGGAAGTTGCACGATGATCGAGGCTTCGCCCCCCGGACCGCTCACGACAGCGACTTCGGGTTCCTGCACACCGCCGAGATTCTCGATGCGGCGCCGCATGATGTCAGCGGCGGTGTTGAGAGTATTTTCGTCTGTGCCATCGGGAGCTACGAGCGTGACGGCGAAACCACCCTGGAGATCGAGGCCGAGTTTCGGTGCCCATCCAACGGCAAGCATCGCTGCCAGAGAACCCCATGCAATGGCGAGAGTGAGGATCAGGGTGATCCACGCCTTCTTTGGCGTCATGCGTCATCCGATGCAACGTCGGGACCAGTACGTTCGGAGACGGCGCCTTTGATGATCTTCATCGTGCTGCCACCAACGTCAATGGTGAAGGTCTTTTCATCCTCATCAACGACGGTGCCAAGGATGCCGCCGATCGTCCGAACGTCGTCGCCGATGCCGATGGCTGAACGCATCTGTTCTGCTTTCTTGCGTCTACGCCGCTGAGGGAGAATCAACAGAACGTAGAACAGACCGCCCATGATAAGGATCGGGAAGAGGAAGGACAGCACTGAACTGCCTGAGTCAGTCTGAGCGAAGAGCACTGCGATAGCGATGGTGGATGTGATCAAGAGTGGGCCTCCGGATGCCGGATTCTGCACCGTGTGGGACCTTGGAATGCTAACGCTCGCGCGTTGTAATCCCCTACCCCCGCCGGCCGACGATCTCGCCGCGCAACGCTTCGAAGCTGCCGGTTTCGATCGCGGAACGTATATCGCGCATCAGTCGGTAGGTATATGCAAGATTGTGGATCGTGAGAAGGCGATCGGCGGTCCGCTCCTTGGTGAGGCGCAGATGCCGGAGATACGCCCGCGAGTATCGCCGGCAGGTCACACATTCGCAGCCGGACTCGATCGGTCGATCGTCGAAGATCCACTCAACTCTCCGGATGGAGAAGTCGCCGTCGCGTGAGAGCGCCTTTCCATGGCGCGCAAGACGTGTTGGCAACACACAGTCGAAAAGATCGACTCCGAGCGCAACGGCATCAAGTATCCCCTCAGTGTCTCCCAACCCCATGACGTAGCGGACCCCAGACTCGGGAAGTTCCGGAACGGTCGCAGCTATCGCCACTGCGCGTTCGACTGCTGTTTCGCCAACGGCGAGTCCGCCGATCCCGAACCCGGGGAATCCTATGTTCGCCGTCTCGCGGGCAGAAATCTGCCTGAGTGTCGGATCGGCCCCGCCCTGGACGATCCCAAAGAGGGCGCGATCGGCTCGTGTTTTCGCTGCCTTGGACCTTTCTGCCCATCGCAGTGTCTGATACATCGCCTTTTCAGCGACGTCGTAGTCGACGGGCAGGTTGACAGGGACATCGAGCACCATCGCGATATCTGCGCCGAGCGCCTCTTGTACCGCAACGGATCGTTCCGGGGTGAGTTCGACCCTGGATCCGTCGTATGTCGACTTGAACACGAGCGTTTCCTCTGAGATCTTCGGATGGAGCGAGAGAACCTGGTAGCCGCCGGAGTCCGTGAGGATCGGCCCTTCCCATGCCATGAACCCGTGGAGGCCGCCGAGGTGGGCCACGACGTCCTCACCGGGGCGCAGCATCAGGTGGTAGGTGTTCGCCAGGAGGATCTGTGCACCGAGGCGATCCATGTCCTCGGTATCAAGTGTCTTGATCGATGCCCTGGTTCCTACAGCCATGAAGGCCGGGGTTGCCACGGTGCCATGGGGCGTAGTCATGACGCCGGTTCTGGCGTCACCGTCCGCGGCGCCTGGCTCGTAGGTAACGGGCTGCGTCATCGTTCGATCTCCAGATACATAGCGTCGCCAAACGATAGGAACCGGTACCCGCTGTCGAGGGCGTGCTGATACGCGTCACGCCAGGTATCGCCCATGAGTGCTGCGAGCAGGACGAGCAGCGTGGTCCTCGGTGCATGGAAGTTGGTGATCATCGCATCCACGACCTGCGGTTCGTATCCCGGCATGATGAAGAGGCTCGTTGGCCCGTCGAACCCGCCGATGCGCCCATCACCCCCAGCAGCTGATTCAAGCGTTCTCACGACCGTCGTCCCAACGGCTACGACTCGCCCTCCACGGTCCCGTGTGGCCGCGACGGCCTCGACGGCGGCCTGTGGCACAACGATGCGCTCCGTATGTATCCGATGATCCTCGACGTTGCCATCGTGCATAGGCCGGAACGTGTCGAGGCCGACCTCGAGTTCGACCTCTGCCACCTCGACTCCCCTGGCAGCGAGCCCGGCCATGACCCGTTCGGTGAAATGGAGCGCTGCCGTGGGCGCCGCCGCAGATCCGACCCTGGTCGCGAAGATGGTCTGATAGCGGGAAGGATCCGAGATCGTGCCATGGAAATACGGTGGCAGCGGCACCTGGCCCGCAGTTGCGATGGCGACTTCAACATCGCCTTTCGCGTCGAGCGAGACCGTGGCAACCCCCTCATCGGGGTCGGTCAGCAACGTGACCGTGATGCTCCCGCACTCGACGACGGACCCCGCCTTGAGTTTCGCCGCCGGACGCAGCAGCGCCCGCCACCGCTGCGGATCGACCCGCTGAGTCAGGAGAACCTCGGTGCGGCCCCTCCCAGGCAACCGCTCACCGATCAGCCTCGCAGCACGCACCTTCGTACGATTGACGACGAGCAGGTCACCGGACGCGAGGATGTCAGGCAGGTCGATGAAGAGCCGGTCCTCGAGCGGGTTCGTGAGCAGCAGACGTGACCCGTCCCGCGGTTCGATCGCCTCCTGAGCGATCGAACCGGCAGGCAGGTCGTAGTCGAAGTCCGTTGCCTGCATCTATTCAAGGCGTGTCGGGCGGAAGCACACCAGCCAGCCAAACCACATAGTCGTCGCCGCATAGCGTAGGCATTCCGCCCGGATTGAACGCAGAACCCGCCGTCAACCCGGCAAAGCCGTCGCCTGCCGCGTCCGTGCACGTGAGGTCTGTCCATCTCATGATCGGCCAGTGGTAACTCTGCGGACCAGTCGCATTGACAACTCCATACTGAGGAGGTGCCGAGGAGAACACCAAGGGGGGAAATATGTCCCCGTAGACACAGATATCCCCTTCGTAGAAGTTACGGTCGCTGACTGGGCCATTGGTTCGAGTCCACTCGGCAGCGTCCATCCAGGATGTTGGATCGATTCCGCCTTCCGTACTACACGTTGAGGGCACCGTACCAAATGAGTGCGTCTCCACCAGAGCGGCGTACCTATCCTGTCCGTCGTTCGAATTGCAGAATGGTCGCCTGTTGTAATTCGCTGTGATAGCTCCGTCCATGAAGCACCACACGTCGACAGGGGCGAGAGGACTCCCGAAGCTTGTCGTAGCCTGTTCGTTGAACACGAGGATCTTGTCAGCGTTCTCCAGACCTTGACCATCGGTCGAGTATCGGCTGCTGATCGAACAATCCGTTGTTGCCGTGGATCCGGAGGTCCGGTTGCACAGCCAGCCTGCTGCTGTCGTCGTAGCGTTGATCCTGGATTGGTCCAGTCCGTCCAGTAGGATATCGAAACGACCAGCATCTGCCGACTTCCACTCTCCATAGCCACCGGTGCCGTACGAACCGTACTGGACTGAAGGAATCTCGAAGGTCACATCCCCAACCAGGGGCCCGCACAAATCGCTGGACGTAAGAGGATCGGAACAATCACCGCCCGCTGCCTCGGAATATGCTTCGAGATTTGTGGAGATGAGCCACCAACCACCGTCGCCAGTGGCGCCTTCCGACCAACCGTTGACCATCACGTATTCATCAGTGCTGTAGGGTGCACCGCCAGCTGCGAGTTCGTCCTTGATCCAGGGCAGGAATCGATCACCGTATGACGTTGCACCCAGTATGCAGTTGGAGTCCGTGGCGCCTGGATAGCACACAGTGCTCATCTCGGCCAGGACATCATCTCCAACCGGTGAACCGGCGTTGACCCACGCCGTGAAGTGGAGCGCCTCTACGTACACCATGTAGCCGAGCGTGTTGTACCCGTAGAACCAGTTCTGAATGGGAGCCACGACATCCTCGTAGTACGGTCGATCGTCCAGCGTTTCCGCGGTCGGAAGTCCAACAACACTCGAATGCGACTCGATACAGTCAGCGATCGATCCCTGAGAAATCGATTCGGTCCCGAGATTATGGATCAGCGTTAACTGCTCCGTAACGCCATCGTCTGGATCGAGAACGTCGTCAACCCAACTCTGAACCTCGCTGATATCTAGAGTGCCACCCTCTTGGGTAACCTGGAACCACTCCCAATAGGTCTCATACCAATTGTCGATGGTGCTTGCCGGTTGAGCCAGCCAATCAGCATCTGTAGCACACGTCAACGCCTGGAGATCGCTATCGATGGCGGCCAACTCGTTGCAGATGTCAACGAGCGTCGACTCGATCACCTCCAACTCGGCCGCCATTTGCGTCCCGGTGTCAGATCCACCAATGCCAGCAGCCGAGATGACCCAACCAAATAGGTCTGACACCGCTGCATTGGTCGCACCCTTGGCTGCGGTCCCGAGCGCGGTCTTGAGGAGGTCCGTGATCGGAGATTCGCCGAGAGACACGGAGTTCGGGCAGTCCGAGCTGTCGAGTGCCGAGAAATCCTCGATGGTCATGGAGATGTCGAGCTTCTTGGCTCGGTCGACCCACTCGACCACCACCGTGTTCGACGATGTCAGCTCAACGCCTCTGACATGCACCCTTGATGCGAGGCTGTACGATCCGTCCTCCAAGCGAAGAAAACCGATGTACTGATATCGGCCATGGGACCCCCTCCGCACAACGTCGACGTCGAACTGCGCAGACTCGCCAAGGATCGGGCTGAGCGTGCCGGTCCCCTGGGCCCGGACCAGGCCATCTTCATCCGTTTCGACCGAAATGTCACCGTCGATCAGATCGCTGGCGTTGAAATACACACCCTCGCCTCGCTTGTCAACCGAAACGGTCAACCTGTCCGCAACAGGATCCCCTTCAACACCGGTGGCGGTCTGAGACACGCCTTCTGATGCCACCGCACCCAACGACCGCTCTCCAGCCATCCCCGGCGCCGCAGACAGCAAGAACGCCATCGTGCTCACGAACACCACCACACGCACAACCACACTCGAGAACATGACCCGGCCCTACGTCTCGCCTTCGACCTTGGGGCGAACCTAGCGACGCCCTGTTCCTACGTCAAGAACGCCCCACACCCGACACGGCGCATGCAGTTCGGCGGATCCGGACCGGGTGCGAAACACCGTGCCAGTCACATCAGTGTTCCCTGGTCCCGGCCCGAGTCGAAGTCGATGCCGAGGTGGAGGTACGCCCGTTCTGTGGCGATACGACCCCTGGGCGTACGTTGCAGAAGGCCCTCGAGGATGAGGAAGGGTTCGTAGGCGTCCTCGACGGTTTCTGGGTCCTCACCAACAGCGATAGCAAGCGTCGACAGCCCCACGGGCCCCCCACCGAACTTCACGATCA
>JAMBLL010000349.1 GCA_023336765.1 Actinomycetes bacterium
GAACGGATCGATCGCAGATCTCGATACCGGGCTGACGGTCGTGATGATGTCCATCTTCGACAGCACCCGCTTCACCAGCGGGGATAGTGCAAAGTACCCCCTCCTCGCCCACCGCGGTGGATCCGCGTGAAATGTTCCGACCGTCGGCTTGTGCGATATACGCGATGCCGCGAGGGACACCATCGGCATCAACGGTTCGTGGATGTGGACGACGTCTACATCTTCAACGGCTTCCTTGAGACGCGAGGATGCCCTGGGGCTCAGCGTGATGGGGGTTGAAGCTGCGTTGGCCTTGATCACCTTCACGGAGCCGACCAGAACCGCTCCCGGGGGTCCCTCATCGCCCGGTCCAACGATGAGGGCGTCATGGCCGAGGTCTGTGAGCCACTGTTCAAGGCGTATCACCTGGTCCTGTACGCCCCCGTGGGCTCCGAGGTCATAGGGGCATATGAGTGCGACCTTCACGACGCATCGCCCTGACCGGAGTCATCGATCCAGTGAGGCTGGAACAGGTGCCACTGCCATGGTGCGGCCGCTATGAGTTCCTCGAGTGAACTCACCAACAACTGCGCTCCCGCAGCGACGCGTTCGGAGCGACTTCCGGCGTGAGGCAGAACGACCTCATCGAGCACAACGATCCTATGACCAGCACCTTCCTGGAAGTAGGCAGCGACGGGGATCAGCGATGCACCTGTGAGTTCGGTGAACACAACAGGGCCGACAGGCACAGAGGCCGTGGCGCCGAAGAAATCGACTTCGATGCCGCCTCCAGTCACATCCCTGTCCGCCAGAAGCGCTATCGCTCCTCCATCTTTGAGTCTCCGAATCAGCTTGGACCGCAGCTTCGGATCCGTCGTGAGGACGATCTCGATGTCGAACTCTGCGCGCAGGTCGACGAACCACTTCGTGATGTGTGGATTGGGAAGATCTTCGGCAACGGCCATGATCGGAGAACCGATCTCGTTTGCGACGATCCCTGCAATCTCCCAGTTCCCAAGGTGGGGCACGGCAAAGACGATGCCACGGCCATCCCTCTGGGCGGCATAGATCGGCTCGAAGTTCACATGTTCAACGCGCCGCGCAATGGCAGCCTTCCTGCGAGGTCTAAACCAGAACGTCTCGGCCCAATAGCGTCCATAGGAACGGAACATCCCCCGAACAGCCGTGTCGACGACATCATCCGTGGCCTCAGGACCAAGGACACGGCGCATGTGTGACCTCAAGAGAGGAATTCGGCCGCTAGATCTGGCGTACCACAGCTTGCCGCCGTTCTCTCCAAGCCATCGAATGGCCCTTTCGGGGAGAAGGCCGAAGATCGCAGCGGCGGCTCGAAACGGGATGTAACCCAACCATGCCTTCACGTGTCGAGTTGCTGCCATGTCTTGCGAATGCGCTGGGCGACGGTGAACCCTGTCAGTATGACGAAGAGCCACAAGAGCGGTTCCATGATGGGCGCTCCAAAGCCGACGATGATCGTGCCGATGAGGATCAGGATCATCCGCTCAGCTCGACCCATCCAGCCGCCCTTGCCGACGAGGTCGTACAACTCTGCTTTGGCACGTACATACGGAACCAGCAGGGAGAAGGCGAGCGCGATGATACAGAGGATCAGGAGTCGGGGTTCCTCGCTCAGGTAGACAGTGAGCCCCACCCAGACAGCGATCTCTCCGAAGCGGTCGGACATCGTGTCGAGGAATGCTCCACGGTCTGAAGCGGTCCCCAGTTTGCGTGCCAGAGGGCCGTCAAGTGCGTCGAGAGCAACGCCGAAACCTGCGGTGAAGCCGCCGGCGATGAGGTAGCCAGTTGCGATGAGAGCAGCACCACCTATGGTCACGGCGAGGCCGACGATCGTCACGATCGCAGGTGTGACGTGGATCTTCGCCAATCCTGCCGCGATCGGTTCGAGGATCGGCGCAGCTCTCTTTCTGCCTCTGGTGTCTATCAATGCAGTCTCCTTCGAACCGCAAAGGTAGCACACGGACCGGTCGGTCCGGCTGTCCAGTAGAATCAGAGCATCCAGGAGCGCTCGGACATTGCATGACCAGGTGGCTCCCCGCCTCGGACATGAAGGGCCCAGATAACAATGAGTGACTCCACCGCAAGACTGGATCTGGACAACGGTTCCGTTGAACTTGATGTGTACCAATCGACCGTCGGGCAACCGGGAATCGACATCCGCAAGTTGAGGGCCACGACCGGCCATGTGACGTTCGATCCGGGATTCGGCAACACAGCTTCCGCCCACTCCGCCATTACCTACATCGATGGAGCTGCTGGGATTCTGCTCCATCGTGGCTACCGGATCGAAGAGGTGGCAAGCAAGAGTTCATTCCTCGAAGTGGCCTATCTGCTGCTGTACGGCACGTTGCCGAACGTCGGGGAGCTCCTGACGTGGGAGTCAGAGATCAATGCACAAACCCTCTTGAACGAGGAGATGCGGTCGTTCTTCGACGCGTTCCCCCGCAGAGCCCATCCCATGGCGGTGCTCTCATCGGCCACCAATGCCATTTCGACGTTCTATGACGTCTACCGCAGGCCCATGCGCGAGGACGAGATCGACGCTGGCGCCCGCACGCTTATCGCAAAAATGCCGACGATCGCCGCTTGGGCGTACAAGAAGTCGATCGGAGAGCCATACGTGTACCCCGATCCTGATCTTGGGTACGTGGAGAACTTCTTGCGCATGACGTTCTCGAATCCGATTTCTGACGAACCTATTGACCCGGTGAAGGTCAAGGCGATGAATATGCTCCTGATCCTCCACGCCGATCATGAGATGAACTGTTCCACCGCCACGGTTCGGGGTGTTGGCTCGAGTCGTGCGAACATGTTCACCTCGGTCGCCGCTGGAATGGGTGCGTTGTGGGGGCCACTTCACGGTGGAGCGAACCAGGCAGTGATCGACCAACTCCAGTCGATCCACGACGATCCTGATGCCACGATCCCTGGAATGATCGCTAGAGCGAAGGACAGAAACGATGACTTCAGGCTCATGGGCTTTGGACACAGGGTCTACAGCAACTACGACCCGCGTGCCCGGGTGATCGAGAAGTTCGCCCAGGAGGTGCTCGACAGCATGGATCAAGCAGATCCTCTGCTTGACATTGCCAGAGAACTCGAGGCCGCAGCTCTCGCGGACCCGTACTTCGCTGAACGGAATCTCTACCCGAACGTGGATTACTACTCTGGCATTCTGTTCCGGGCGTTGGGCTTCCCACTTCGGATGTTCACTGTGTTGTTCACCCTGGGCAGGTTGCCCGGTTGGATCGCTCACTGGATGGAGATGAATCTCGACTCCGAGACGAAGATCATGCGTCCACGCCAAATCTACATAGGAGAGGCCGAGCGTCCGTATCCCGCGATCGAAGACAGGTAGATCGAAGACAGCTATCAGCCGTCAGCCGTCAGCAAGAGATTCGGGTCCTTGACCAAAGTCTGGGACCCGAATCTCTCGTCGTGTGGGCTGCCAATGGCCTCAATATGAGCTGCCGAGCGTGGACGCCGCGATCTCA
>JAMBLL010000350.1 GCA_023336765.1 Actinomycetes bacterium
CTGCGTAACTGGCTGCGCTTCATCGAGTCCCGCACAGACTGAGTGATTAGGACTTTGGCGTCCAGAACCGCAACATATTGCGCCTCTGGACGCCAAAGTCCTAATTCACCAACCATTCGATGGCTCTGGTGAGTGGGCCTGGGCGTTCCAAGGTCGGTGTGTGAACCAGGAGCGCTGGGCAATCGACAGACTCTGCGATTCTGTCTGCGAGGTCGGCAACGAGGTGGAACCGGTGAGACGGTGCACCGAGGATGACGAGGTTCGATCCCCTCGAGAACTCGGTCAACGTTTGGACGAGGTCTTCGGTGGGCTTGACCCTGTCATCCCAATCAACGGTCAGGACCTCTCCGAGTTGTTCGTGATAGGCGTGGATCGATTCGGCCTGTCCAGGGGGTGCATCTGCCGGCGTAAGGTGCACGAACCGGACCGTGGCGTTCTCGTATCGTGCGATGTGGTCAGCGATCCCGATCTTCACCGGATCGTAGGGACCCCCGGTTCCAAGCACTGCGATCGTGTCGATGTTGGTGACGTCGCGGTTGCGCAGGAAGACCGTGTCACACCCGAGATGCTCCTGTAGCCAGTGTAGATCGCGGATGATGTGGCGCGTCGCCTTGAGATCCTGAGGTAGGTCCGCAATGAACAGGTCGACACCTTCGTGCTCGACATAGGAGTGCACCATGCCTCGTCTGTCCTCATCGGTGTATTGCTCAGATGTCACTGTGATACCGAGCGACTGCGCCCACTCGAGATCCGAGTCGGTCGGGATCATCCGGGCCGTATCTGCGTCGAAGTTGATCACATGGATCTGTCCACCGGGTGCTTCAGCCAATCGAACCGCAAGACGGAACAGGGTCTCCTGCCTGTTGAGCCTCGTTGGTCTTCGGATAAGGACAACGATGTTCCTGCGGCCACCGGTGGCGACCGCCGATTGGCTGTTGGCCACCAGGCGGGAGTCCTCACGAAGGCGCAGAGCGTCGCGTGCAGCCGACTCCTTGACAGCCCTCGCCCTGCCGAACGCGCGATACCACACGACGCCAGCGACGATGAAGACCGTTGCACCGATGATGGCGACGATCCCCATCTGTGTCAGAAGGGCCAACGAAGCAACGATCCCGAAGATCTGGGGCGCGGGGTACCACGGTGACTTGAAGTCGGGCTTGTACCAGGAGAGATGTGCCTCCCTGAAGGCAATCAGAGCCAGGTTCACGAGGGCGAACACGAGCAATTGGAATGCCGATGCAAGCTTCGCCAATTCGATGAGCGGCACGAACAGCACGAGAAGAATGAGGGCGACCCCTGTCACCGTGATACCGGCGACTGGTGCTCCCGACTTCTTACCGATACGGGCGAGGAAAGCCGGAGCAAGGGAGTTGCGTGCCATTGCGAACGGGTACCGCGCCGACGCGATGATCCCGGCGTTGGCCATTGACAACAACGCCAGCACGGCAACACCTGCCACGACATAGGTGCCTCCAGTTCCAAGGAACTGTTGTGCGGCTGTGAGAACGGGTGTCTCGGAGTGAGCGAGTTCGTCCGCTGGTGTGACGCCGACCATGATCGCGACAACTGCCGGGTAGAGCAGCATCGCGAGTCCGACCGAAATGAGAATGCTCATCGGGATGTTCCGCCCCGGACTCTTCACCTCTTCAGCTACGCTCGCGACCTTCGTAACACCGATGTACGAGACAAAGACGACGGCTGTCGCCGAAAAGAGGCCCTGGAACCCTTCAGGAAAGAAGGGTTCGAACTTGTCTGGTTCTGTGTGAGGTGCGCCAAGGATGATGAATCCCAACAGGAGCACCAACACGATCGTGACAAGGGCAGTCTGAACTCTGGCGGTCTGGTGCACGCCCATAAGATTGATGATGATCAACACCACGGCAAGGACAGCTGCGACTATCCGTTCCGGATGGGCCACGAAGAACTCCAGATATGCCGAGAGTCCGACCAGAGCGAATGACGCCTTGAACACCAACGAGAACCACACGCCGAACCCCGCGATCGTTCCCATGAGAGGCCCCATAGCGCGGTCGATATAGAGATACGTACCTCCAGCCATTGGCATGGCGGTCGCCATTTCTGACTGTGACAATGCTGCGGGGAGAACCACGAGTCCTGCAAGGAAGAACGCCAGGACCACTGATGGACCCGCGATCTTGAAGGCGAGACCGGGGAGCACGAAGATCCCCGAGCCGATCATCGCTCCGATGGAGATCGTGAGCACGGCGTACAGGCCGAGCGAACGCGCCAAGGAATTCGACTGATGCGATTCGCTGGAGCCGTGTGTTGTCATTGGCTAGGAAGGTACCCGATGTGCGCGGTCCCTGTCACGCATATCACAG
>JAMBLL010000351.1 GCA_023336765.1 Actinomycetes bacterium
AGCCACACCCCAGGGACCCTGCTCCCTACCCCAAGCATGACACAAAGGGGAGGTGGCCGAAGCGCAGCGAGGTCGGAGGGGGACACCATATGAACGTGCGGTCCAGTACCTGGTGGTGTGACCAAGCACGACGCCAGCCTCACGTCCAACGACCCCAACGTTTGTGGTCACAACACTAGAATGCTGGCCCATGACCGGTTCACGCATCTCCGCTGATCGCCTAGCCGATCTTCTGAAACGGACCGGCAACGCTCACCATGCCGCCTACAAGGCAACAGATGGCACCGACCCCGAGTGGGCCAATTGGTACTCAGGACATCTCCAGACCCTCCTCGGCGACGGACTCGGTCGCCCGATCACACGAAGCGAAATCGTCTATCTGTTGTGCAAAGCACAGATGCAGCAGGCTGCAGATGGGTCAACCGAAGCCTGGCCGCTGTACTACGCAAACCTGATTCTCGACGACACGAACAGCTGAGTCTCCGCAGCAACACATGCGCTCCCATCAGGGTCTCCATGATCTCCATGTGGTCGACCCGGGAATCCTGAACAGACTCAGCGGCAACGCGACCGTTTCGGATCCGGGACATCTATAGGCACTCCCCTGACGCGTTCGTCATAGCGACTCGACCAGCCGGGCACAGGATCGCTGGCGGTCAACTGCCGAGGGCGGCGAAGACTTCATAGACCATGAACGCTGGCCAGAAGAGGGCCTGAAAGAACGTGAACGCGTAGGACCAGAAGCTGTCGGCCTGCTGCCAGAAGAATACGAACGCACCAAAGATGCCGAGGCCGTAGATTGCGCCTCCACCTGCTGCACAAGAGTTGTTCTTACCGGAACCCATGGTCAACCTCCCGATGTTCTTATACCGAGTCTACAAGCACCACACGGGGTCACCAGTGTTCCCTTTGCCTCAGCCAACCGGCGATCAGACGGGAGGTCGGGCCTACCGCTCCAGCAATAGTTCAGCCAGTTCGATGGCGTTGAGTGCGGCGCCCTTGCGGAGGTTGTCGCCTGAGGCGAAGAGGCTGATACCTCCGCGGAACCCGATGGTCTCTCGGACACGACCGACCAACACGTCGTCGATGCCAGCAGAGTCGATAGGTGTCGGGACCTTCGAATCGTCCCATACCTGGACACCCGGAGCAGATGCGAGGATCTCCGTGGCCACATCAGCGGATACGGGGTCATCGAACCACATAGACGCTGCGATACCGTGGCCGACCATCACGGGAACCCTCACACAGGTGGGTTCAACCGCGATATCCTGCCGGTCGAGAATCTTGCGGGTCTCGTTGACCAGCTTCCACTCTTCGTCCGTGTACCCCTGGTCGGTGATGGACCCGGCCAGGGGCAGCACGTTGAAGGCGATAGGACGCTGATAGAGGTCCCCACCAGGATCCTCCCAATCACCAGAGGCGAGCGCTGAGAGGTCCTCGGCAAAGAACTCCGTCTGGCGTTCGAGTTCGTCCATGCCCGTCTTGCCGGATCCAGAAACACTCTGATATGAGGTTGCGATCATCGATTTGAGCCCGGCAGCATCGTGTAGCGGCCCTGCGGCCATCAGGAGCGCCATGGTGGTGCAGTTCGGGTTCGCAACAATGCCCTTGTGCGAGGTAATAGCCGCATCGTTTACGCCAGCAACCACGAGGGGCACATCGTCATCCATCCGGAACGCTGAGGAGTTGTCGATCACGGCAACGCCAGCGTCAGCGAACTTCGGCGCGTATTGCTTCGAACGCGCGCCGCCCGCTGAGAAGAGGGCGATGTCTATCCCGGATGGGTCCGCTGTGGCCAAGTCCTCTATGACGATCGGACCCCACTTGGTTTCGACGATCCTTCCAGCCGACCGCTCCGACGCCATCAGACGGAGACTCGCTATCGGGAAGTCGCGCTCTTCAAGGATCGACAGCATGGTTGTACCAACAGCGCCCGTCGCGCCGACAACCGCCACGTGGGGCTTCGAGAACGTCTTCATGTTGACTCCGCGTTATTGAGGCCAAGGCCTGTGTGAAGCACCCGCACAGCTTCGATCGCCTCATCGCCCGAGATCACACACGAAATGCGAACCGGGGACGTCGAGATCATCTGGATGTTGATGCCGCGGTCGGATAGCAGCCGGAACATGCGCGCGGCGATACCTGCTTCGGTCTTCATCCCGATTCCTACGACGCTGACCCGTGCGATGCCCTCGTCGATCGAAACACCTCCAGCGCCGACCGCAACAGCGACCTTGGTCGACTGTTCTTCTGCGATATCGACGCTCACGAGGGGAACCGTGAAGCTGATGTCTGTCGTGCCATCATGCGACACATTCTGAACGATCATGTCCACGTTCACCCCCGAATCAGCCAGCCCTTCAAAGAGAGCAGCTGCAACACCTGGGGTGTCTGGCACCTGATAGACCGTGACCTTCGCCTCGTCTGAGCGGTGGGCGATGCCCCGAACGATCGCCTGTTCCATCGTTTCCTCCTTGACCCAGGTGCCTTCACCATCGTGGAACGATGATCGGACATGGATGGGAATGTTGAATCGTCTGCCGAACTCGACCGACCGCGGCATGAGAACACCGGCGCCAGCTGAAGCGAGTTCGAGCATCTCCTCGAAGGTGACATCCTCGAGTTTGCTTGCGTTCGGCACAACCCGTGGGTCGGCGGTGTACACACCGTCGACATCGGTGAATATCTCGCAAACATCTGCACCGAGGGACGCTGCGAGGGCAACCGCCGTCGCATCTGAGCCACCTCGGCCGAGCGTTGTCACGTCCTTGGATTCCGGGTCCACACCCTGGAAGCCAGCAACGATCACGACCTTGCCGTCGTCGAGACCCTCTCTCACCCGATGCGCCCGGATCTCGCGGATCTCCGCCTGGCCATGCTTGCCTGTAGTCAGAATGCCGGCTTGTGATCCGGTGAAGCTTGTTGCAGGAACCCCGAGATCTTCGATGGCCATCGCCACCAAAGCCATCGTTACGCGCTCGCCGGCTGTCAGCAACATGTCGAGTTCTCTGGGGTGTGAGTGTGCGGAGACGTCGTTGGCGAGTGCGAGGAGTTCGTCGGTCCGTTTTCCCATGGCGCTCACGACAGCGACAACACCGTTTCCCCGTTCGTGGGCATCAACGATGCGGCGGGCGACATTGCGGATACGGCCGGCATCTGCGACCGATGTTCCTCCATACTTCTGAACGATGAGTGCCATGGATCCAAAGTGTAGGTGTACGGGTCCTGCAGGCATACCATCGTGCGATGCATCTCACACGAATACTCGCCGTTGCGGCATCGATTGTCGTCGTTTCTGCTGCCTGCTCGTCAACGTCCGATACCGCGTCCGGGACCACGGTGACGACCCAAGCCACCCCAACGACTGCCGCCCTACAAACGACCCCATCTGGGTACGCCGCCTATCGGCTCCAGCCAACAGCGTGTGGCGCCGAGCAGTCCGACCCGGCGGTTGCCATGCAGTTCGAAGCTCCTGGTGATGCTGGAATCGATGGAATGACAACCGTTGTTCTCGAGACATCCTGCGGCCCTCTGGAGATCGAGTTGGACCCTTCGATTGCACCCGAGACGGTCAACTCGTTTGTGTTCCTTGCCGAATCTGGCTACTTCGATGGAACGGTGTCGCACCGGATCATCCCCGGCTTTATGATGCAGGCAGGCGACCCGACCGCCACCGGACTCGGCGGTCCCGGGTACACGATCCCTGACGAGTTCCCTGAGGAGTCTGCCTATGACCGTGGCGTGATCGCCATGGCGAACGCAGGGCCGGGGACAACCGGCAGCCAGTTCTTCATCATGTTCGCCGATGGGCCTCTGCCACCGAACTTCTCGATCTTCGGACAGGTCGTTGACGGATTCGACACGCTCGATCGGATCGAACTGATCCAACTCGGCCGGTCACCAACAAGCGCTGACCCAACTCCTTCGACGCCCCTTGAGTCCCTCTACATAGAGTCCGTCACGATCCTGCCCTGACCACTCGCTTCTGGCGTCACACAGACCAATATATTGGCGCGGTTGACGCCAGAAGCAGATGTGTGCGGTTCCGGTAACCTCTGAGCATGTCAAGTGACAAGAGAGCGCGCCAAAAGGCCAACCGTGAGACGAAGAAGGAACAAGACGCGAAGGCCGCCAAGCGTAAGCGCCTGTTCGGCCAGGTGAAGAAATACGCCGGATACGCCTTGCTATTCGTCGCCTCGATCGTCGCGTTCAGGATCTTCTTCGGATAACGGTGAAAGCCGATCTCCACCTCCATTCCACCGCGTCTGACGGGACGGACTCCCCAACGGACCTGATGCACATTGTCGCCTGCGCAGGGCTCAGGGGTGCTGCGCTCATGGACCACGACACGCTCTCGGGTATCGACGATGCACGACAGGCATCAGATGACCTTGCAATCGCGTTCATCCCTGGCACGGAACTCTCCGTCGACCATGAGTCGGCAGATGGATCAAGAATCAAGATCCACATGCTCGCCTACGGCATCGAACCCGGAGACGGGCCACTGCAGAACAAGCTGGAGTGGCTTCGTGAAGGCCGTGACGAACGGAACCCGAAGATCATCAAGAAGCTGCAACAGTTGGGCTACAACATCTCGATGGACGACGTGCTCGAGCAAGCCGGAGGCACCGCTATCGGGCGGCCCCATATCGCAGACGCTCTCGTCGCCAGGGGGCGTTTCACCGACCGCAACGAAGTGTTCGACGGCCTCCTCAACGACGGTGGAGCTGCCTACGTCGAGAGAAGGAGGCTTACGGCGACTCAGGCCATTGAACTCTCGAGCGCAAGCGGAGGCGTGACTGTCATCGCTCACCCGGTCACCATGGGGATCCATGGAGACCAGTTCATCGAGGTACTCGATGAACTGAGGTTGACCGGTCTCGTTGGGATCGAGGCTCACCACCCGCTCCACGACGTGGCGCTGCGCGAACAGCTCTCCGGTATCGCCGGCGATATGGGCCTCATCGCCACGGGAGGTTCGGACTATCACGGCACCGGCAAGAGGGGCTACAACGTCGGCACAGGGAGAGGCGACCTCCGTGTCCCCGAGTTCGCCTTCGAGCGAATCCAACAAGCGATCGAGAACGTGAATCGTAAATCGTAGAACGTAAATCGTAAATCGTAAATCGCACCCGATGTCCGTACGCGTTAGCCTCGCTTGACCTCAGACCGAAGAGTTCCTCTGACATCACAGTCAGACTGTCATCGATCATCGGTCAAACGGCGTAGTGTGTAGTCGGAAAACGGAAAACGGAAAACGGAAAAACGTCTCTGAGAATGTTCATCTACAACATCGACCACGTCGCTATTGCCGTGCACGACCTCGATGTGTCGCTTGCCGAGTACGAACGGAAGTACAAGGTCACACCGGTCTCCGTTGAGACCATCCCCGACCAGGGTGTACGAGAAGCGATGATCGCGATTGGCGGCTCTCAGATCCAACTCCTTGAATCCCTCGAGCCAGATTCCGCCGTCGAGAGATTCCTCGAACGCAACGGCGAAGGACTGCATCACATCGCATTCGCTGTCGTGGACATTGAAAAGGCCCTGGAACATCTCGCGAGTGAAGGCGCACGACTCATCGACGCCGAACCCCGCATCGGAGGCGGCGGGCATCGTATAGCATTCGTCCATCCGCAGGACCTAACAGGTACGCTCATTGAACTCGTGGAGGTGGATGATGGCTGAACGGCTCGAGATCCGTGGAGGGGTTGACAAAGAGCAAGCTGCCGCGATCGCCGCGATCGTTGCGCGTATCGAAGCTGACGAACTCGCCGCAGCAGCGGTTCGACCTCGACGGATACACCAGAGCCAGTGGGTCCAGGCCTCCCGCCCGTACGAACACCTCGCACCCGTCCCCCCGGACGAATACGGTAAAGCACCCGAAACATCTTTGCCCGAAACGACAGGTATCTGAGGCGTTCTCCTTCTTACGTTGGCGAAAAGGCCTGGGGTCCGGGGCTGAGTCCTGAGGAGAGCCTTCCTTCGGTCATCGGTCATCGGTCATCCGGTATTATCGCTATCAGCGACCTCAAGGACGATATGAACCCTGTCATCTGCTCGATTGCCCGAACACCTATCGGTCGTTTCGGTGCGACGTACCCAGGCCTCTCCGCGATGGATCTCGGTGGAGTGGCAATCGCCGCCGCCCTCGAACGGGCCGAACTTGATCCCGAAAACGTCGACGAGGTCATTTTCGGCCACGTTCTCCAGGCTGGCCAGGGCCAGATCACCGCCCGCCAGGCAGCGGTCAAGGGAGGGATCTCCATGTCTGTGCCCTCGATGACCATCAACAAGGTCTGCCTGTCAGGCATGACGTCGATCGCAGAAGCCGCAAACCACATCCGTCTCGGCGAGTCAACGTTCGTTGTCGCGGGAGGCATGGAGTCGATGTCCAATGCGCCGTATGTGCTCGACAAGGCGCGCACCGGCTATAAGTACGGCGACGGGACGCTCATCGATTCCCTGACACATGACGGCCTGTTCTGCGCATTCGACTCGTGTTTGATGGGAGAGTCTTCTGACCTCAAGAACGCAGACCTCCACATCACACGCGAGGACCAGGATGCGTGGTCCGCCCGCTCCCATGAGCGTGCCGCAATCGCTACCGACTCCGGGGTCTTCGCCGAGGAGATCGTCCCTGTGTCCATTGCACAGCGTCGCGGTGATCCTGTCGTGGTGTCCCAGGATCAGGGCATCAGACGAGACACGACAGCTGACTCGCTTGCCAGCCTTCGTTCCGCGTTCACAAAGGACGGGTCCATCACCGCGGGTAACGCGTCTCAGATCTCAGACGGCGCAGCAGCGCTCGTTATCGCAGACAGGGACGCTGCAGAAGCGGCAGGGATGCCGATCATCGCCGAGATCCTGTCGTACGCCCAGGTCGCCGGTCCAGATGCGACACTCCATGAACGGCCGGCCGAGGCCTTGCAGGTGGCGCTCGACAAGGCCTCACTCACCACTGACGACCTCGACCTCGTCGAGATCAACGAAGCGTTCGCCTCTGTGGCGATGTGGTCAACTCAGATGCTCAGTATCGATGACGCCCGCGTGAACATCCACGGAGGGGCCGTTGCCCTCGGGCACCCTCTCGGTGCCACGGGTGCCCGGATCGTTGTAACACTGATCAACGCCCTGGCAGCGACCGGAGGTACTATCGGTGGTGCGGCGCTGTGCGGCGGCGGCGGACAAGGTGACGCTCTCATTGTAAGGATGGTCTGAAATGCCGGTAGCAAGTTACCTCCCGGACAAGAACCTGGCACTCGACCTCGTTCGCGTCACAGAAGCGGCAGCAATATCAGCAGCGAGGGAACAAGGCAGAGGTGACAAAGAGGCGGTCGACCAGGCAGCGGTCGATGCCATGCGTCTTGTCCTGTCTCGCACCGATCTCGACGGCATCGTCGTCATTGGCGAAGGTGAAAAGGATGAGGCGCCGATGCTCTACAACGGCGAACGTGTTGGCAATGGTCAACCTCCGCAGGTCGATGTGGCTGTTGACCCTGTCGACGGTACGACCCTCACGGCTGAGGGCAGAGGCGGGGCGCTCGCTGTCATCGCCCTGGCCGAGCGTGGATCGATGTATGCCCCAGGGAGCCTTGTGTATATGGACAAGATCGCAGTTGGCGAGGACACTGCAGGCACGATCGACATCGATGCACCGGTTGCGTACAACCTCGCTGCGGTCGCAAAGGCAAAGGACAAAGCGGTTGAGGACGTCACAGTGGTCATCCTTGACAGGCCGCGGAACGCGGATTACATCCGGCAGGTGCGGGAGCAGGGATCTCGGATATCTCTGATCAGCGATGGGGACATCCAGGGCGGGATCACGGCCGCGGCCCATGGAACGGGGATCGACATCCTCCTCGGAATCGGTGGTTCACCCGAAGCGGTCACGACTGCTTGCGCCCTTGCGGCGCTTCGCGGCGAGATCCAGTGCAAACTCTGGCCTCGAAACCAGGAGGAGCAGCAGTACGCCGCGGACCATGGACACGATCTGGACAGGGTTCTCACCACTCGCGACCTCGTCGACTCGGACGACACGTTCTTCGCTGCAACAGGTGTGACCCGCGGATCGATGCTGCGAGGTGTTCGATTCGGCGGCATCCACACAACAACCCATTCGGTCATCATGCGCTCACGCTCTGGCACCGTACGGTTCATCGAGGCCGACCATCGTGTCGAATGGGTCGAAGGCGAGATCAAGCCGTAGGTCCGGCGTCCCACTTTCAAGGGGGACAAGCGACGAGCCCAGCGAGGAGCTAGGGGGATCGCGCGAAGCCAGATTCCGGATAGTCTCCCCCGGCCTTCGCTGGGGAGATGTCGAGGAACGAGACAGAGGGGGAAACCCGAGTCGTACCACTTACCTCAAACCAGTGACCTGACACGCGCTAGCTCAGTGGAACATCATGGCCTCCCCCTCCGACCTCGCTGCGCTTCGGCCACCTCCCC
>JAMBLL010000352.1 GCA_023336765.1 Actinomycetes bacterium
ACAGAACACAGAAGACCGATGACCGACCTGGGGTATGTTCTCACCATGACACATGCATGGACAGCTCCGGTCGGATACGAGGTGGCGATCAGTGGGGGCATCGACACCGCAGAACTGACAGACCTCATTGTCGCTGCCGAAACGGCCATCGATGGCTTGTCGCATATGACGCCGAGTTTCGTGAACATGCTGCTGCAAGCCCCGGACGTCGACAGAGATGCCGGTGCGCTCTTGTTCCGACATATCGCATCAGGACAGATCGCGGCCTTCGGGGTGTTCCGGCATCCCGAGCCACATGTGGAGACCGCCACGATGGGTTGGGTACACCCTGCCCACCGCGGCCACGGGATCGGAGCGACGATCGTTCAGTGGGGCCTCGAACTGGCACGCATGCGCATCCCCTACGCGCCAGAAGATGCCCGTGTGACCAACCGGTGTCAGGCGTCGGACGCCGATACGGCTGCAGCCACGGTCTTCATTGATCTCGGCTATTCACCAGATAGACGCGAGATCGAGATGGAGCTCGTCTTCGATGACGTGGTCGCTGTCGCACCGATCCCGGCCGGGATCACCATACGAACGGTGACCAGAGATTCTGATGTCGAAGCGGTCGCACGCGTGAGCTCGGACGCATTCAAGGACCACTACGGATGGGCGGAGTCCTCATGGGATCAGACGCTCGAGAGATGGGCCAACTTCCGCGCGATGGACGAATGGGATGATGACCTCGTATTCGTCGCGGAGGCAGAAGGCGAACCTGTCGGCGAGCTGGTAGGTGTCCGGTCGCACGGCTCAACGACAGGATCTGGATACATCGGCTCGCTCGGAGTCGTCAGATCCTGGCGGGGAAAGGGGCTTGCCAGGGCGCTCCTCACCCGAGCGTTCGCCGCGTATCAGGCCAGAGGGATGCGAGCCGTTGCCCTCGATGTTGACGCAGACAGCCTGACTGGCGCAACGAGGCTCTACGAAAGTGTCGGCATGATGCCCGTACGATCCGAAACCGCATATCTGATCGAACTGCGCCCGGGTATCGATCTCGTGAAACGCTGAGCACTCGCCCAATCAATTGTCGTAGTTTTGTCTATTGAGGCGAAGCATACGGCGGGCAATCGTTGATTGGGAGTACCAATGATCAACCCCCGATACAGAGGTCGAACGTGAGAAACCGTACGAAACTGATAGTCCTCATAGGAGCGGTGGCACTCGTAGCAGCCGCGTGCACCTCCAGCGATGCCCAGGATGACACCGACACCGCGGCATCAGAGACGACAAACGCAGAAACGACACCAGACACGACGGTCGCTTCTGCCTCGGAATCATCAGATGCGACCGGTCTCCCCGCCGGGGCGTCTGCCCTTGATGATCGTTTCAATGATGCCTTCCCCGATCCGTTGATCGACCCGGGAGAAGTCCAGTCAGGCGGCCCACCACCTGATGGAATCCCACCGATCGACGATCCACAGTTCATCTCGGTGACCGACGCTGACGAGTGGCTGAACGATCCGGAACCGGTCCTGGTTGTCGATGTCGACGGCGATGTCCGTGCCTACCCGATCCAGATCATGATGTGGCACGAGATCGTCAATGACACCGTCGGCGACCTGCCTCTTGCCGTGACCTACTGCCCTCTGTGTAACTCCGCTGTGAGCTTCATCAGAGAGGTACGTGGCGTCGAAACGACGTTTGGCACCTCGGGGAGTCTGTACAACGCGAACCTTGTCATGTACGACCGTGCGACCGAATCGCTGTGGAACCAGCTTGATGGCCGTGCCGTCATCGGCGTTCTCACGGGTGATGTTCTCGAGCAGTACCCATCATCGACCGTCTCATGGGCAGATTTCAAGGCAACCAAGCAAGACGGCAAGGTGCTCGATAGGGATCGCACAGGCGCGTCCAGGGCCTATGGAACGAATCCCTACACAGGCCTCGACGACCCGAATGGCCAACCCTTCCTCTTCAACGGAGAGGTCGACGTCCGCGCCAAGGCGATGCAGAACATCGTTGCGATGGAGAACGGCACAGACGCTGTGGCGTGGTCACTCGACGTAATCAGCGACGACTCCGGATCATCGGTCACCACGGGAGAGTTCGCTGGTGAGCCTCTCGTCATTTTCTGGAAGACAGGAGAGGCGTCGGCGCTCGATACCAGCGATATCTCGAGCGGCAAGGACGTGGGTACGGTCGGTGTCTTCTCCCCCATCGTTGACGGTCAGGAACTGACCTTCGTGGCCGACGGGGACTCCTACATCGATGATCAGACGTCGACGACCTGGAACGTTTTCGGCGAAGCTACCGACGGTTCTCTGGCTGGCACGACTCTCGAACCTGTCACCTTCGTTCGTACATTCTGGTTCTCTTGGGCAGCCTTCCGTCCCGACACGAACCTCATCGACGCATCATGACCTGCACCAATCCGCCGCCGCAGTACAAGAGGAGGTTGCCGTGGACATAGGACCAATCACTCTCGCACTCGCCGCAGGTGCGCTATCAACGATCAACCCATGCGGCTTCGCGATGCTGCCCGCCTACCTGTCGTTCTATGTTGGAGCGAATGAGGATCAGCTTCCATCGGCCCCGAACCGCATGGCTCAAGGCCTGCTGACGGGATTAATGGTCACTGCAGGGTTCCTCCTGGTGTTCGCAGCAGTTGGACTCCCCATCACCTACGGGGCAACGAGGATCGTGCGCTTCATCCCCTTCGCTGGCATCGCTCTTGGTGTCGCCCTCGTTGTCTTTGGCCTCGCTACTTTGCTGGGATGGAAGTTGTCACTGACGATCGCCAATCCTGTCAAGCCCGGCCAGACAAAGCAGCCCAAGACGATGTTCGTCTTCGGTATCGGGTATGGGGTGGCTTCACTCGGATGCACCCTCCCGGTCTTCCTCGCTGTTGTGGGTGCCTCCCTGGCTACTCAGGGCACCGGATCTGCGCTCATCGTCCTTGCCGCATACGGGATCGGAATGGCAATCATGCTGATCCTGTTCTCGACCGGTGCGGCCCTCGTCAGAGATGGCCTCGTCCGCGGCGTTCGCAGGATCATGCCATACATGCACTGGATCACAGGAACAATGCTGACGTTCGCAGGCGTGTACCTCACCTACTACTGGGCCAGGGTGAAGTTCGGTGACCCGACGACGCTCGGCGACGACCCGATCGTCGGTTTCGTGGGTGACTTCACTGCAACCATCGAACGGTTCGCAGGCGCATACGGCCAGACGATCGTCCTCACGGCGGGGGTGATCGTGATCGCGATCGTCGCCACTGTGTTACTGAAACGATCCAAGTCACCCGATGACCTCGAAGCTGAAACCACCCCGGCGACAGCCGGAACAGCTTCATCTACTCACGAGACCAATTGATACAAGGAGACCACCATGGCACGGAGTGCGGATAAGAAGAAGAAGGAAGCTCAAAGGCAACAGGGCCGTGCCGCGACGGCGAAAGCCGACAAGCGCAAGAAGCTGCTGATATGGGGCGGTGGCGCCATTGCCGGGGTCATCGTGCTCGTGGGACTGCTCTCGTTGGTGCCGGACCCCGCGGACTCTCCCGATGCTGCCACCGCCTCTGGATCTGCTTCAGTCGGGGCGGCTGCACCCGCGGTCAACATGGTCGCGTTCGATGGCGAACCGGTCACGCTGTCCCAGTTCGAAGGCACCCCTATAGTGCTCAACTTCTGGGCAACGTGGTGCCCGTTCTGCGTTGCAGAGATGCCAGACTTCGAGTCAGTGAACCAGGCTGCCGACGGCCAGGTGCAGTTCATCGGCGTCAACATCCAGGATGACGCCGGTGCCGCCGACGACCTCGCCGTCGAGACCGGTGTCTCCTATCTGCTCACTCGCGATCCTCAGGGGGTCGTGTACAGCGCTTTCGGTGGAGTCGCGATGCCCACAACAGTGTTCATCGGTGCAGACGGCGTCGTCGATGAGGTCGTGACCGGTGCCTTGACCGAAGGGCAACTCTCAAACAAGATCGTGGAACACTTCTCGAGCTGAGAAAGAACAGAGAGCACAGAGAAAAGAGCACAGACCGGAGAGCAGAGATCATCGTCGGTTTCTGACTGTGAACACTGAAGCGGCTCCTACCTCGTAGGCGCATCCCTCTTGTCT
>JAMBLL010000353.1 GCA_023336765.1 Actinomycetes bacterium
CATCGCCGTATCAGTCATGCCGTCCCCGCCTCCAACCGCCGTACGAGTGAGGCGAAGGCGTCTCTCTTGTGTCTCATCGCCGTGTCAGTCATGCCGTCCCCGCCTCCAACCGCCGTACGAGTGAGGCGAAGGCGTCGCCTCTGTGCGCATAGGATGTGAACTCATCGAAACTCGCACACCCGGGTGCGAGTAATACCGTATCGCCTCTGGTCGCGATCCCCGTGGCAATCGCGACGGCATCTGCCAGCGTCTTGGCCACGATCACCTCATGCGATGCCGCCGAAGCGATCTGGGGTCCCGCTTCACCGAAAGCGATCAGGGTGTGAACCGAGGGGAGATCGGTCAGAATCGACAGGTCGAGATCCTTGTTCTGGCCACCAGCGAGGAGGATCACATCGGTGAACGCCCCGGCTGCGGCAACGGTTGCATGCGGATTGGTTGCTTTCGAATCATCAACGAATGTGACACCGTCGACGACCGCGATCATCTGTCTGCGGTGAGCACCCTGGGTGAACGACTCGAGTACGCTCGCCACCCCTGACGGGGTTGCACCAAGCACAAGGGCGACCGTTGCGGCGGCGACGAGGTCGAATCGGAAACTCGGGTCCGTGGTGTTCGTGGCGTACCTGTGACCGTCAATGACGATGTCGCCACGCTCGACACCGTTTCCGCCATCTGGGAGGGACGTGCCAGAACACGGCACAAGCAGGCAAGGAGCGCTCGTCACAACCTCGACGACGACCGGGTCGTCAACGTTGTAAGCAAGCACAGCATCTTCGTCCATGCCGGCGAATATGGCTGCCTTCGCCGCAACGTACGCTTCAACGGATCCATGCCAATCGAGGTGGTCCTGGGCAATGTTGAGGAGCGCCGCGGCCTTCGGTTTGAACGCTCCCATGAAGAGCAGCTGATACGAGGACAGCTCGAGGACAGCAACATCAGCATCGTCATCTCGCAACCCTGAGACCGGTGTGCCGATGTTCCCAGCCGCAATGGCACGGACCCCGGAAGCTGAGAGCATTTCGGTTGCGACCTCCGTGACCGTGGTCTTTCCGTTGGTGCCTGTCACCGCGGCGTAGTCGATAGTGAGGTGCTCGAGACCGAAGCCGGCCTCCGTTACCACGTCGATACCTTCGTCGATCGCATCGGACAGTGGAGGCCGGATAGCGGAGAACCATGGGCTGGTCACCACCCGATCCACACCTGAGAGGTAACCCAACGACCACGGGGGTTCCACAACAGTCACTGTGCCCGAACCTGCCGGTGGCTCGATCGTCGCCTCCTGGTCGAACAGGACAAGATCGTGGCCTTCAGACACAACGGTGTTGGCCACATCGCCCAATCCACGAAGACTTGCTCCTAGAAGAAGGTACTTCACGGCAACGTCCCTGCCGATACCCAGTCGGCGTAGAACAGGCCGACACCGATTGCGACCATCATTCCCGAGATGATCCAGAACCGCACGATGACCGTTGTCTCTGGCCATCCCTTCATCTCGAAGTGGTGGTGGATCGGTGCCATACGAAAGATGCGCTTCCCGAATACGCGGAACGAGAACACCTGCAAGATGACGGACACGGTCTCCATCACGTAGAGGCCGCCAAGGATGATGAGCAGCAGTTCAGTGTTGGTGAGGATCGCAAGTGCGGCCATGGCTCCACCGATGGCCTGGGATCCCACATCCCCCATGATGATCTTTGCGGGGGCGGCGTTCCACCACAGAAATGCCAGAACTGCTCCAACTGCGGCAGCAGCGAACACGGAAAGGTCGAGTGCACCGTCGACCTGGTAGAACAACGGATTCCTCGACTGCCAGAAACCGATGAGCACGAACGCTCCATATACAAGCGCAGAGGAACCTGCGACGAGGCCATCGAGGCCGTCCGTGAGGTTCACGCCGTTTGCGGTTGCGGTCAACATGAACAGCACAAGAAGGAAGAACAGAACCGGACCAAGGTCGATGCCAAGTGGCCTGACGAAGGACAGCTCGTGGCTCACGCCAGCGCGCGAGGCGCCCCATGCGAACACGAGTGCCACCAGAAGCTGACCGGAGAACTTCCATCGCTTCGATAGGCCCTCATTTCGTTTGCGGGCGTACTTGACGAAATCGTCTGCGAAGCCGATCAAGCCCATTCCGACAAGGGCGAACACCGCGAGCAGCGCCTTGTCATCGATCTCCTGGACCGAGAACGCGAACCCATCGCCGAACGTGAAGAACTTGAAGTGCGAGATCACGTATCCAAGGACGATTCCGATGATGATCACAACGCCACCCATTGTGGGGACGCCCTGCTTGTGCATGTGCCCTTCGACCTCGGCCTGGATGAACTGGCCGATGTTGTGCTTACGGAGTTGTCTGATAGCCACAGGAGTAGCGAAGATCACGAGGATGAAGGCAAGAGCAGATGAGAGCAGTAACGAGATCATCGTTTGGCGTCCTCGATCAGCTCTCCAGCCAGGCGTTCAAGCCCAGCGCTACGAGATGCTTTGATCAACACTGTGTCTCCGGGTCGCAGAATCGCCGTGAGCGTATCGTGCGCCCCACCGATATCTGTGGCATGAACGACGATGTCACCACCACCGATGCCGTACCCATGATCGGGTCCGACCACAATGAGCGTGCCGAACCCGAGTTGTCGTGCCAGCTCCCCCATCCGTGTGTGCTCACGTTGGCACACGGGTCCGAGTTCGGCCATCGGTCCGAGCACCGCAATGGACCGCCCTGGCATTGTTGCAACCGTTTCAAGCGCCGACGCCACCGACTGAGGGTTCGCGTTGTAGGCATCGTTCACGACAGTGAAACTCCCCTGATGTACGTCCATGCGCCAGTCAGACCCGCTTGCGCTCTGCATTCGTTCAACGAACGGCGCAACGTCGAGTCCGAGGGCGATCGCAGCACCGATCGCAGCCGCTGCATTGAAGGCGTGGTGGATGCCTGCCATCGCGAGCATGCCCTCATGAGCCTGGCCGAGCGCACGTATTCGGTACGTCGACGATCCGTTGGCTGTGGTGCCGTGGGCCTCAACAACGATGTCGGCAGGGCGTGGGCCGAATGTGATCCTCCTTGCGGGGTTCGGTCGGTGCAAACGAGGCTCGTCCGAAGGCACCACCGCGGTTCCGTTTCCATCAAGTGCCTCGATGAGTTCGTATTTCGCGTCTGCTAGGCCATCCTCTGAACCGAACGTCTCGAGGTGCACAACACCCAGATTCGTCACAATCGCAACATCGGGCCGAACCACGCGAGCAAGCCAGGTGATGTGCCCCGCTCCCCGAGAACCGACCTCAACGATCAAAGCGGTTGCGTCATCGGGTGTTGCGAGAACCGTCAGCGGTACCCCGACCTCGTTGTTGAACGACCGTGGTGACGCCCAGGAGCCGTCGATTCCTGCAGAGAGGAGGTCCTTCGTCGACGTCTTCCCTGTGGATCCGGTGATCGCGATGACAGGGATCGTGAGCTCGTCTCTGCGCATGACTCCGAGTTCTCTGAGTGCTTCGAGGGTCTCGTCAACCTCGATTCGCGTTTCGATGTCCTGGCATCTCCCACGTTCGACGACAACCGCGACCGCGCCGCCCGCATACGCATCAGCGGCAAAGTCGTGACCGTCGAAGGCTTCGCCCCTGATCGCAACGAAGAGAGAGTCTGTTGCAACATCACGGCTGTCGATACCCACTGACGCGATACACACCGAACCGTCGCCTACGATCGTGCCCGATAACTTCAGGGCAACTTCGCCGAGCGTCCATGCCAGATCGAGAGCGTGGGTCATGGGCGGGGCACCAATCCACGTTCGGAGAGCGCCGATACGGCCTCGGACCGGTCGTCGAACGGGGTGATCGTTCCGTTGGCCTCGATGCCCTTCTCGTGTCCTTTTCCGAGGATGAGAACAATATCTCCAGCCTCGGCTTCGCCTATGGCGGACCTGATCGCGTCTGCACGGTCGAGTACGACCCATGACCGGGATCCCGGTACCGCGTCAGCGCCCCGGCGTACTTCAGCAGCGATCTGTGCGGGATCTTCACTTCGGGGGTTGTCAGATGTGATCACCGTCAGATCGGCGAACCGCACTGCAGCGGCACCCATCAGCGACCGTTTGTCCCTGTCGCGGTCGCCCGCAGCACCGATCACCGCTATCACTCTGCCGTTCGCTGCGACCTTGGCGGCCTGGAGCACCTCAGAGATCGCATCAGGCGTGTGTGCATAGTCCACTACAACGGTGAACTCCCCCGTGTGCTCGACGAGTTCCATCCTCCCATGGATCGTGGAAACCGTTGCAAGGCCAGCAATGATGCTCTCATCGGGGATGCCCTCGGCGATGGCGATCGCACCCGCGACCGCAGCGTTCGATACGTTGAACGATCCGATCAATGGGATCTCGACATCGAGATCTCCCGCACTGTGGGTGAGAGAAAAGACAGTGCCCCGAGGTGTCGACACAATGCCATGCACGCGCACGTCCGCATCCGGGGAACCACCGACGCTCAGCACGGGGATCGTGACACTCGAAGCGAGTCTGACGCCGGCGGTGTC
The DNA here is from genome assembly GCA_023336765.1 of Actinomycetes bacterium. GTDB lineage: Bacteria > Actinomycetota > Acidimicrobiia > Spongiisociales > UBA5794 > JAMBLL01. The sequence goes on from JAMBLL010000353.1 coordinate 4,529, forward strand.
ATCGATGTTGATCACGGCCTGACGGACTCTCTCTGGTTCGAACAGCGACGCCTTCGCCGCGTAGTAGGACTCCATGTCACCGTGGAAATCGAGGTGATCCTGGGACAGATTGGTGAACGCCGCAATGGAGAACATGATCGCATCTGCACGATGGAGATCCATTGCGTGGGAGGACACTTCCATGGCCACAGCATCGACCCCCGCATCTCGCATCGACCCGAGGAGTGCCTGGAGGTCGGTGGCCTCGGGAGTTGTTCGGTCGAGCGGTACCGGGTTTCCGTCGATCCGGGCGCCAAGCGTCCCGATGAGACCCGGCTTCCATCCGTTGGCCCGCCAGATCGATTCGCACAGGTGCGCAACAGTGGTCTTGCCGTTCGTCCCTGTGATCCCAACGATCGAGAGGGATACGTCTGGCTCGCGGAATACGGCGCGGGCGGCCCACGGCATGGCGCTGCGGGTATCAGGAACCACGATCTGGGCGATATCGACATCAACAGGACGGTCAACGAGCAGTGCCGACGCCCCCAATGCGATCGCTTTGTCGATGAAGTCGTGCCCATCACTCGCCATCCCGGTGATCGCGATGAAGAGCGATCCGGTGGTGACATTGCGCGAATCATGGGTGACCGACCTGATGACGGTCTCGGGGTGCGACACGGACACGACTCCATCGAGCGACGCTGCCACTCCGGCCACGGTGATCGGTGCATCACCCATGTCAGTTCCGATCTGGGGGCACGCCAAGCTGATGGAGCGCAGCTTCCGCTACTTCCCTGAACACCGGAGCGGCTGATGCTCCACCGAGATTCAATTCAACACCGTCAGATCCGAGTCCCGATGGGGAATCCATCACGATCGCAACGACAACCTTCGGGTCATCGAGCGGCGCCATTCCAATGAACGAAGCGTTGGTTGCCTCGACATACTGGCCTAGCTCAGTGTCGAACTTGTTGGTTGTTCCTGTCTTGCCTCCGGCGGTATAGGCATCCATATAGGCACGCCTACCCGTACCGTTGTCCTCCACGACTCGGCCGAGCATCCACCGCATCGTCTGGGCTGTTTCGGGTGATAGGACAGTGCGTGTGCGGGGCCTGGTCACAATCGGTGCCCCTGTTGGCGGACGGATCTCCTTGACCAGGAACGGCTCCGTCCATACTCCATCATTCGCTATTGTCGAGTAGACCGCGGCCATCTGGATCGCGGTCGTTCCGATCGCATAACCGATGGCAAGGGAAGAGCCTGTCGTGTTGTTCCACTGCGACGTCGGCACCAGTGGACCGTATCGCTCACCCTCAACATCGACAGCCGCTGTCATTCCCAGTCCGAACTCGGTCAGATACTGGTAGTGGAGTTCCCTTCCCAGGCGGCGTTCGATCTCGATCGTTCCGACGTTCGACGACTTCTTGACAACATCCTTGACCGGCATCCACGGTGGGTTGTAGCCGTGGTCCGTGTAGTCGAATTCGCCGATCGTGACGGTCCTTGGGGTGTCGATCGGTGTGTCCGGGGTCACAACACCCTCTTCGAGGGCCGCGGAGATCGTGACGGTCTTGAGTGTCGAGCCTGGCTCGAAGATGTCAGTGGCGGCTCGGTTGCGCATCGCCTCGGCGTCATAGCTCGATCGGTCGTTGAGGTCGACGGCTGGCCAGTTCGCCATTGCGAGTATCTCGCCTGTTTCGGGGTTCATAACAACCACAGACCCTCCAATTGCGTTCGTCCGTTCCACCGCCCCAGCCAGAGCCTGTTCTGCTGCGTACTGGATCTCGCGATCGATCGTCGTGACGATGTCCGATCCGGGTATTGCCGGGTCAACCAGAGTCTCTCCCTGAGGGATGACCCTCCCGTACGGATCACGCTCAACGATCAGACGACCCGGATCACCATCAAGTTCCGAATCGAAGGTCTTCTCCAGACCCTCGATGCCGGCACCGTCATCGTACCTGGTGAGTCCGATCACCTGTGCAGCCACGGAACCCGCCGGGTAGATTCGCAGTGGGACGGCGCGGTAGAACACACCGGTGAGGTCTGCCTCATCCACAACACCCACGATGATCGCTTTCTCGTCGTTCCTGATGCGCACGGCGATCTCTTCGTACCTGCTACCGGTCGACTGTGCCTCAATGAGTTCGTCGGTGAGGGTGCTCACGTTTCTGCCGCTGAACTGAGCAAGCACGGAGGCAGCATCAGTTGGGTCATCAAGCAGCTGCGGATCCACCACAACGTTCCACCCATCGACGGTCAAAGCGAACTCGACACCATCGCGATCGTAAATCGTCCCCCTGGGAGCGGGAATGGCGGCTTCACGGATCCGCTGGTCGAAACCGCGCGTCGCGAGTTCGACGGCCTGGGCACCCTGGAGGTCGAAGAGTCGGAATCCCATGCCTGCCCAAGCAACGACGAACGCAAGCCCGACGATGAAAAGCCGGCCATCGCCGCGCTTCCAGATCCGCCGCTTCTCCCCGGAATGCTTCCGCTCACGGCGCCGGGAGCGAGAACCTTTCATCGAGCAACTCCCGTGGTCCTGCTCGAGACCAAGCCGCCAGCGATCGGCCATCTCATCATGATGTCTCCGTTCTCAGCAGATCTCGGTACGTCGGCACATAGTGCGTCGACAGGTCATGGAGCGGGCGAACCGAGGGCGTCGACAGCAGAGTCCTCATGGAGGACGTCTCCACTGCCTGGCGCACCGGTGACGATGAGGGTGATCTGCTCTTCGGGGTACACAAGTCCGATCTGGGCTGCCTGAGTCGCGATCCTTTGCGGATCCTGCAACTGTGCAAGTTCGAGTCGAAGATCGAGTGTTCTCGAGCGCTCGAGCGTGATCTGGTCGTTGACCGAGTCGAGTTCGAACGCCGATCTGTCCATCGCGATACGCAGGTAGATCATGGAAAAGAAGATCGCAATGACAAGTGCGGTGAAGAACAGGAGTGGGATGATGCGTGGACTGCCAGGGCGGCCAGTCGCTTCCGCCCGCTCTCTGGCCCTCCTCGCTGCATAAGGCGCGGCTTGAGACGTCATGGTGCCACCTTCTCAGCTACTCGAAGCAGAGCGCTCCGGGCCCTCGGGTTCGCCTGGACCTCGCGGTCCGACGGCCTGACAGCCTTGCGCGTCAGGATCTTGACGTCTGGCTGTAATCCACAGACACATACGGGAAGGTCTGGAGGACACACACATGCCAGGGCGCGATCGACCATCGCCCGTTTCACGATGCGGTCCTCGAGGGAGTGGTACGCCATCACGACGATCCTCCCACCGGGGTTGAGCAGATCGAACACGGACTCCATGGTGTCTCTGAGCCCGTCGAGTTCGTCGTTGACTGCGATCCGTAATGCCTGGAAGGTCTTGCGGGCGGGGTGTCCCGTCCGCCGTGCTGGTGCGGGCACAGCATCGGCGATGCAGAGCGCGAGGGTTGCTGTGTCGTTGAAGGGTCGTTCTGCGACGATGGCTTGAGCGATGCGTTTGGCAAAACGCTCCTCACCGTATCTCGAGATGATCGCGGTGAGTTCTGCGGCAGAGGCTGCATTGACGATTGACGCGGCATCCGTATCCGAATCTCGTCCCATTCGCATGTCGAGCGGTCCTGCACGATGGTACGAGAAACCGCGACCTGCCGTGTCGAGTTGGTGCGAAGAGACACCAAGGTCCAGAAGTACTCCATCGACGCGGTCTGGGATTCCCCGGGTTCCGACGATGTGCGCGAGGTCCCGGTAGTTCGCTTTGACGAGCGTGAGGCGTTCTGTGGTTGGTGCTCTGTGAAGAGCATCCTCGTCGCGATCGATGCCGACAACACGAACGTCGTGATATTCGTCAAGAAGAGCATGCGTGTGCCCTCCTCCACCGTAGGTGCAATCGATGATCCACCCCGACGCTGCCGGAGCGAGCCAGGACGTCACCTCTTGCAACATCACAGGCAGGTGATACGATTCGCTGTTGATTGGCTGGGTCATGGTCAGCCCCCCGGAGCGCTGGCGCCAAGATGGAAGCGGGCGGAGTTAGGGGCCTCCCTATTGGCATCCGGGGGGCTGACCGCGAGCCAGCCAATCGTTCGTTCAGTTCGTGCGGCGCTGTCATATTCCTTCTCCTGACAGTGCCTCTTGTATGTCTGCGTAGTACTCGTCTCCTTCAAGTGCTGCAATGTCCCACGCCTGGGGATCCCAGACCTCGATCCTGTCGGCGACTCCGATAACGGTGACGTCCTTGCCGAGGCCTGCATACAGCCGGAGCTTCTCTGGGATCTGGCAACGCCCGGCCTTGTCGAGTGACTGGTTCGATGCAGAGGCGAAGAACGTTCGTGAGTAGCTGCGATTTCTGGGGTCGGTCCGCGGAAGACTGAGTACCTTGTTGGCCTCCGTGTCCCATCGGTCATTCGGGAAGACATAGAGGCAGCGTTCCTGCCCTTTTGTGATCACGAGCCCCCCATCGAGCTCCCCACGGAACTTCGATGGCATCACAACGCGACCCTTGTCGTCAATGCTATGGCTGTATTCCCCAAGGAACATGTACCGAGCTCCATCATCTCTCGTCTATCTCCCACGATGCCCCACTCTATCCCACTTCATGACACAACGCAACCCAATTCCTCCATTTTCTCCCGATAACCCACCCCAACCGTCCGCACTCCCACAAAGCGGCTCTCCAGATTTCGGCGGGGCCTGGAGAGTTTGGAGGTGAGTCGGGAGAGTCGGAAGTAGTACGTATAGACGTAGTACGACTCTGCACCTGTGAGATAGACGGTGTGGCATCAACCTGGCTCGATGCTTGCGAATTCCTCAGTCGGATCGACGCTGGTTTTGCGGATACTCGCGACACTTCGTTGGCAGTCTGTCGTACTACCTCGTACGTACTTCGTACTCCTGCCAGCCACGTCCGCAACTCAAGCCGACCCCGCTCATTTCCGAAGTCCCGACAAAGTGCGCACCCATCTGTCTAGCCTGTGGTACTCACACGGGAGGAAGACATACATGCACGTGCTTGTTGCCACAGACGGAACGCTCGATACCGACAAGGCGGCTTTGTTCGCGACGTCACTCGCGGGTAGCGAGGGTTCGACGACCGTTGTCACGATCGTGCGGATACCTCGAAGGCTTGTTCAGGAACTCCGCGACAAGTGGGGCGGTCACGCCGCGACAACGTCCGATGCCGATGCTGAATATGTGGGAGCACCGCAGTTCGATTCGGGGACTACCGTGCCGCGAAGTTGGCCAGGTGACGACGCTGTGATCGATCAGTACCTCGGAAACAAGCGAGTGGAGAACGCACGCCCCGTTGTACTGGCCATCCGCGAGATCGGGGGCACAGCCGAGTCACTCGTACGCGAGGGCGACGATGTCGAGGACGAGATCCTCGCTCTGTGCAAAGAACTCGAGGCCGATGTCATCCTGATCGGATCCCACGGTCACGGAGCTTTCACCGGACTTTTGGGATCAACCGGCGCCAAACTCGTCCGCAGAGCCACAGTCCCCGTGCTAGTCATCAGGTAGGGCAGAAGACAGAGCACAGATCGCTCGAAGACTCGCTGTGAGAACACAGATCGCTCGCAAGCTCGCTGACAGAGCACAGACCGCTCGAAGACTCGCTTACAGACGACAGATCGCTCGCAAGCTCGCTGCCAGATGAGAGATAAGAGAGCACAGAGAGGGACACGGCTGACGGCTTGCGACTGCATCGTCCCGGTATGTCGCTTGCGAGCGAGTTTTCGCTCTTCTCTCTCGTCTTCATCTCTTCTCCGTCGTCTTCATCTCTTCTCCGTCGTCTTCATCTCTTCTCCGTCGTCTTCATCTCTTCTCCGTC
>JAMBLL010000354.1 GCA_023336765.1 Actinomycetes bacterium
CTTCAAGATCAACGCAACGATTGAGGGGGAGGCTTCTGCCTCCCCCTCAACCATTTCCCGTGCTCCCCCTGGGGTATCCATATATGTCCGGGTACTCCAGATGGGGGACAGGTGTCCCGCAATCGTCTTGCCGGACATATATGGTCAAGGCGAACAACTGCGGAGCGCATGAAGAGAAACAACACCAACGAGGCGGAGTTCAGGGTTATGTACAAACAGTACTTCGACCCGGTCGCGCGCTATTGCCTTCGACGTCTGCCCGAACACAGTGCGCAAGACGCGGTGTCCGACGTGTTCCTCACGGCCTGGCGGCGGTTCGATTCGATCCCGCCCGGCGATCAGAGCCTTCCCTGGCTCTACGGTATCGCCAAGAACGTTGTTCGCAACATCAACCGTTCGGGTCGGCGCTCCATGAGGCTATCCGCCAAAGTCAAGGCCCAGGCGCACTACCCGGAACCATCCCCCGACGTACAGGTCATTCGTAAGGAGCAAGACGACGAACTCGTTGCTGCACTCCTGACACTCAAGGCGGACGACCAGGAAGTCCTCAGACTCAGGGCCTACGAGGGCCTCTCCGTGAAACAGATCTCAATCGCTATCGGCTGTTCAGAAGAAGCCGCCAAGAAGCGCGTTTCCCGCGCGCTCTGTCGGCTTCGAAAAGCTGCAGCGATCGAAGTGCCGGTCCCGTCCGGCGTCAACCCCCGTGCGACCCAACAAGGAGGTGAACGATGAACGACGCGCAACTGATCGAACAGCTGGCCATCACCGACATATATGGAGATGATGTGGCCCTGCCAGAGACGATGCGACCCGACATGGTTCTCCTGGATATCGCAAGGAGGATGGACATGGACACGAAGGAACGACAAGTTGAGGTAGTGGCACCACGACGTCACTGGAACGGTGCCCTGATCGCAGCAGCGGCATTCGCTCTTGTGGTGATCATTGGTCTCGCAACGGTATTGCTGTCGAGCGGCGATGGGGGCGGAGAGCCTGTGGCACCACCGACGACAGCGGCCGTGGAGAGCATCGACATCGGTGCAGCTGAACCGATCCAGGCCGTGAACGACCAGGGATCGAGAGTCACGATCGACTTCGCTGGTGACGCACGAGCGCTCGCTGAGGGGGGAACACACGTCTTCGGCATCCAGCTGGATCTCGAGGGGAGCAACGAGCTCAACCCTGGAATCACGGTCAACTACCTCGTCACAGACGGGGTCGTAGCCACGACGGGGACGAGCCCCGGCGGTGCCGAGGTGAAATCCACGTGGCGCTGGGACACTGACGACAAGGTCATCGTGACGATGGTTGGCGTCGGAGTCGGTATCCCCGACACGAGGCCACAGGTGGTCGTCACGGTCCAGACGACTCCATCATCCGACGTGTTCGAGTTCGTCATGGACAGCCCTGCACCGTGAGCGTTCGCTTGAATGCTGGAGGGCAATAGCCAGACAGCTGGGGGCAGTGTCTCGATGCACCTCGACACCACAAAGAGACGACGATGGAACCCCGACGATGGTCGGGGTTCCATCGCGACGTGTCACAGGATTCAATCCCGCTCGTTCCGTCGTCCTACACGATTACCGACCTCGGAACTAACCATCTACAATGGTTGCGAGTAACCATGCCGGCGTGATCGCCGGTCGGACGTATCGAAGGAGTTGACATGAGGCGAATCGTTCTGTTGTTCACGGCCCTTGCATTGGTGGTCTTTGGGGCAGCTTCCGCTTTTGCATCCAGCCATGCTGAGGCAGAGATCACCCAGGAAGTGGTCACGTTCGAGAACGAAGGCGGGACCATCTACGGCACGTTCGTCATGCCAGCTGATGTTCGAGGTAATGTGCCGACGGTCCTCATGCTTCACGGTTTCACCGGCGACCGCGACGAGGGACCGATACTCCAGCCTGACTTCTCCTTCACGGACTTCATGTACGAGCGAACAGCGAACGTATTTGCCGAGAACGGAATCGCATCGCTTCGAATCGATTTCCGCGGGTCGGGCGAAAGCCTCGATCAGTTCGGTTTCGAGGAAACCACGTTCACGAGCCAGATCTCAGACGCGTACGCCGCCATCGAATGGCTCGACGATCACAAGAACGTTGGCGATATCGGGATCCTCGGATTGAGCCAGGGTGGCCTGGTCGGGGCGATCACGGCCGAGTCCCACAAACGGGTTAGCTCCTTGGTGTTGTGGTCGCCCGTGGCGAACCCGGTGGACACCTATAAGACAGTGTTGGGAGAGGACAGCGTCCTGGATGGCCTGACCCAGCCTTCGACGACCGCGATCCTTCCTTGGGGAGCACCGGTAACCCTCAACCAGGCGTTCTTCGAGGAGCTTTACACCACGGACCCGATCGCAGCGATCTCTCACTACGACAAACCACTCCAGGTGATCGTTGGTGAAAAGGACACGATCGTCACACCACAGCCGTACTACGGCGACATGTACATGACCTACCACATCGGCCATGAGGAACTCGTCGTGCTCGACACGGATCATGTTTTCGACGTATTCACGGGGAATGGTGCACCAGCCCTCGACGAAGCGATCGCCGAGAGTACTGATTGGTTCAGCGAGACGTTGCGTCAGCGTCGCTGATCAACGGGTCCAAATGCCAGGCTTGGTGAGGGGTCCAACGACCCCTCACCTGCGTCGATGGTCCATCGCCCGCGGTTATCAGTCGGTCTTCTTTGCCTTGATCCCTGACTTCTTGTCGCCAGCGAGAAGACGCTGGGGGACCTGTGTGAAGTCGTACCTCTGTGATGATGCGTCCCAATCGAACACCCAGACCACATCAAACCGTTTCTTCTTCCACTTCTGTGGCGCCGTTGCATCATTGCCGAGGATGTCGTTTGCGACCGAAGGCAGGAACTTGTGATCCCAGCAGATGAGCACGACCCCGTCACAGGCCAGCGCTCTCTTGACCATTGGAGCGTGGTGCTGCTTCTGGTGCTCCGCGCTGATGCTGAGTCCGAGTTTGTCGCTCAGCGGCGCGAGCGTTTCCTGTTCGCGTTTGCTCGGACTGAGGTGCCCCACTTCTGACGCGAAAAGGTGCTGGGGCGTTGAGAGGGCGTCATCTTGTAGTGGGCCACTCGTCGGAGCGAAGACGGTGGCAAGCGCGCCAGCCCGTTGCCACCCTGGGGCAGAGAGGGAATTCACATCCTTGTGGCCATCGATTGTGACGCCAAATGGTGAACCCACCTTGGCCGGTCTTTCCGCATGCCTGATGAGCATGATCTTTCCTGGTGGTGCCACGGGAGAATCCTCAGACGTTAGACGGTGCGTGCCCGCCCGATCGTACTACGGCTCCGATTCAGGGTGAGATCCTTCAGCTATCATGGATGAGGTTAAAATGTGATGCTCTGCGGTGCAGTGCCGTGGCCGAAGGAGAACGAGATGAAGAGTGGACGCCGTGTAATCATCGTCATCGCCGCAGTTGGTGCTGCCGCAGGGGTCACCTACGCCCTTGCGCAGCGACGCAAGCCGCATCTGATCGCCGAGCCCGAAGGGATTGATTCATTCAAGCATCCAGTGCTGATCATCAACCCGCATAGTGGCAGCGGGAAAGCCGAGAAGATCGACCTCGTAGCTTCTGCGAAGAAACTCGGTATTGAAACCGTAGTCCGTCAGAAGGGCGAGAAGCTCGGCAAACTCGCAAAAACTGCCGTGGATAACGGTTGTGATCACCTCATCGTCTCTGGGGGCGACGGGTCCCTCGCCCGGATTGCCAAGGTCGCGATCAAGCGCGATATTCCCTTCTCCTGCGTTCCTTGTGGAACCCGCAACCATTTCGCCATGGATCTGGGACTGGACCGCGACGACCCGACAAAGGCACTTGATGCTGCGTTCGGCGGAGTGGAGGTCAAGGTCGACGTCGGTCGTATCGGCGGCAAGCTGTTCCTGAACAACGTGTCCTTCGGTGTCTACGCCGATGCGATCGCAGAGACTGGATATCGCGAGCACAGGGCCGAGAGCATGGTGGATGCTGTAGGACAGGATCTCCTCGATTCTGATTCGCAGTTCACCGTCGAGGATCCCGACGGCGTGGTCCACGACGACATCAGCGTCCTGATGGCATCCAACAACCCCTACCGCTTCATCGGTCCACCCGACTTCGCTGGACGTGCGAGACTCGACACTGGCACCCTCGGTGTGGTCGTGACGGATCGTGTGGAGGGCGAGCATGTCGATCTCGAACACGGACAGGTGAAGCGTTGGGATACTCCGAGCCTCACTGTCAACTCGACGAAGAAGAAGATCCCTGCCGGCATCGACGGTTCACTCCACAAGATGAAGGCGCCCGTCGATATCCACATCGACCATAAGGCCCTGAGGGTTGTGCTGCCGACGGCACTCGTAGAGCGGACGATCAGTGAGTCCTCCTCACCAGATCAGGAGGCACTCTCCATGCTCAGTGGACCGTCGTCGTAGATGGACCAGACACACAGCAATACAGAGACGGTCCTGGACTCTGTCGGAGATCTTGATAAGAGGGTGTTTCGTGCGGTCGCTGAGTGGCATTCACCGATCCTTGACCGGACAATGCCCGAATTGTCCGAGATAGCCTCACAGTCGCGCCTCTGGATGGGAATCGCTGCATTGTTCGCTGTTTTTGGTGGGGGTAAGGGTCGACGGACCGCAGTGGAGGGAATGGTTGCCATCGGCGTCAACTCCTTCCTGGCGAACTTGGTGTTCAAGAATATCGCTCATCGGAAGAGGCCGACCGAGTCTGTTCCTGATGCGCGCAAGCTGACACAACCTGAATCTACGTCGTTTCCTTCAGGGCACACGGCTTCTGCTGCTGCGTTCTCGGGAATTGTGGATCGCGCGTACCCAAAGCTGTGGCTCCCGATCAATGGACTGGCGGCCACCGTTGGATTCTCACGTGTCTACACCGGCGTCCACTATCCAGGCGACGTCCTCGCCGGATGGTTTCTCGGAAAGGCTGTCGCACTCGTTGTGAGCTATGTCTCGCGGCGGCTGGGGTTCGCGCCAGATTCGGTCGACTGATTCCCGGTGATCGTCACCCACGCCAGCACCGAGGTCTGAGGTAGTGTTGATCGTGATCGGATTATCTCTGAGAGGAAGCGAGTCGACGTGACGTCGGGCGCAGGGAACGAGCCTCAGCCACACAGCGCGAAGTCAAGTTTCGGTGCGAAGCAGTGGATTGCGACACTCCTGACGCTGCTGGTCATGGTGTTCGTCTTTGCGGTGGTGTTTCCATCTCTGGGCGACTATTCCGAGGCATGGACCGCGATTCAGGGAATGTCGACTGGATGGGTCATCGCTCTGGTTGTCATCACGATCGGTGTCGTCATCATCTACCCGTTGCCCCTGATCAGTGCACTTCCGAAGATCGCATACCGTGCGGCTTTCGCTGTGCGACAGACGACCTTCATGATCGCCAACGTGATACCGGGCGGTGGGGCGATCGGTCTAGGGGTGCAGTACGGCATGTTGAACACGTACGGATACTCGGCCGCTCCGGCAGCCGATGCTGTCGGAATCACGAGCGTATCTAATACTGTGGTCACGCTGGCACTGCCGATTCTCAGCCTCATTGGGCTGGTACTCATCGGCGAAGCGTCCTCTACTGCCGTGGTCGTAGCGGTCATCGGCATCGTCCTGATTGGGATCATGGTCGGGGCGATCGCGGTTGTTCTTCGCAGTGAGGAGACTGCCAGGAAGGTGGGGAATTGGCTCGACAGGAGCATGTCTCGTATTTTCGGGTGGTTCCACAAGTCGTTCAGCTTCGATCTGGCGACTGACCTGGTCGAGTTTCGCGCATCGCTCCTGACTGTTGGCACCCGGCGCATCCTGATAGTGACTGGCTCGAACCTGATTCAGCAACTTTCAGGTTTCCTGGTTCTTTGGGTCGCGATCTTGGCGATCCAAGGGGCCAATGGCAGTGTGAACATTGCAGAAGCTCTTGCCGCCTACTCGGTGGCTCGGCTTGCCACGTTCATCCCGATTCCTCCAGGCGGACTCGGAACCAGCGATGCGATCATGACGGGTCTGCTCACCAATCAGTTCGGCATGGCGAGCAGCGACGCCATGGCCGCTGTCCTCATCTGGCGCGCAGCAACCTACTTCCCGCAGGTGTTCATCGGCATCGGCACACTTATCTCGTGGCGCAGAAAGCGGACCAAGGCAGTCAGCGCTGCGACCTGAGACTTAGGGTTCCTCGGACCATCTGAGATGACAGTTGCTGGAGTTCCTACGGTGCTTGGGTCGTCGCGGGAGCGCTGGTCGTTGCGGGAGCGTTCGTGGTCCCCGGGACCTCTGTTGAGTCGTTTCCGGACTGGTTGACGAGCACGAGGATCAGCACGATGACGGCTATGACCCCAAGTGCGATGCCGATAATCGTTCCGATCGCGGACCCACTCTTCTGCGTGACCTGAACACTCGGCTGGGTTGCTGATGGAGGGGGAGTCGGCGCTGCTGTGCCAGGAGCTGGTGGCGTGTTGATGGCGCCGGCGTCCATACCGTTTGGATCGGTAAGAGCACTTCCTCCGCTGCTGACCTCGGTCGTCCACTGCGCTCCGTTCCAGTACCGATACTGGTACCGGCTCGTTGGGTCGGTGTACCAACCGTTCGGTTGCTGGGCCATGATCAATCTCCTTGCGTTAACTTCTTTGTCATCCGAGGAGCAACTCTAGCCATGTTTCATCTGTGGAGCGATTTCACGCCCACGGTCAACCGCGAATCCTTTGGCTGTAGTCGACGAGGGTGCGTTCGTAGCGTTGCGTCATCAGCGGTGATGAGATCATGAAATCGGCCGATGAACGGTTCGTTGCCATCGGAATGTTGTACACGGTTGCGATACGCAACAGCGCTTTGACGTCAACATCGTGCGGTTGGGGTTGCATCGGATCCCAGAAGAAGATGACGAGGTCGATGCCACCCTCTGAGATTCTTGCACCTATCTGCTGGTCTCCGCCAAGGGGACCGCTCTTGAATCGCTCAACGTCGAGATCGAGGTCGCTGGCGATCATCGCACCGGTGGTTCCTGTTCCGAAGAGTTCGTGGTTGCTCAGCTCATCGCGGTTGTAGCGCGCCCATCCGAGAAGGTCAGCCTTCCTATGGTCGTGTGCCACAAGGGCGATTCTCTTTCTTTCACTCATCGGTACGGCGTTCGGGGGTTCCTGCTTGTCCATGACGACCTCGAGTAGTTGGTGACGTGATGGTAGCCAGTCGTGCTCAGCCGAGCGGTTCGACGCCGACGATCACAACGTAGTTCTGGCGTTGTGCCTGTTCAGCAGTCATGACCGTTCTGCCGAACGGAACGAGCGCAGCCCCCGCAAGTTTGACATTCGCAACAGCGAACGGGATCCCGATGATCGTGATCGCAAGGATGAGTGCCCAGAACAGATGGCCGAGCGCAAGCCAGATGCCAGCGAAGATGATCCAGATGACATTCCCGACGGTGTTCATGCAGCCGCCCTTTCCTGGGATCTCGACCATTACCCGTCCGAACGGCCACAGGGAATACCCAGCGAGTTTGAAGGCTTGGATACCGAACGGGATCGTGATGATGAACACGAACATGACGATTCCCGCGATCGCATAGCTCAGCGCCATGACCAGACCGCCGAAGAGGAGCCAGAGTATGTTGCCAAACGTTCGCATGAGCAGAAGGGTACCGACGCTGGGCAGTGCTCGATTGCTGCTGTTTCGACAGGTCTACGATGTGAGCTCATCGATATGAACATCCAGGTGAAGGGTTCTGTATGACGAACAACCATCCGCGCTCGATGGCAACTGAGGCGATTCACGCAGGAGAGATCCACGACTCCTCAGGTGCACACATCGCCCCGATCTATCAGAGTTCGACGTACACGTTCAACGGTATGGAGGGTGTGGAGGCGTGGGCAGAAGGTGCCAACGACACGTATATCTATGCGAGAGGCGGGAACCCGGCGAGGACGGCGCTGGCGAACAAGCTCGCTGCTCTCGAGGCGTACGGATTGGAGAATGGCACCGACGGTGTTGCCGCCGAGATATTCGGATCGGGGATGGCGGCGATCAGTGCTGCCCTTATGGGTCTCGCGACTGCAGGTGACCACATCATCGCCCAGCGGGTCCTCTACGGATCGGCCGACCACCTGATAGCGGAAGTGCTTCCTGAGTACGGGGTAACGAACTCCCGCATCGCAGGTCTCAACCCCGAGACACTTGAACGGGAACTCGGCGCCAATCCGTCCACCACGGTTGTGTATCTCGAGACACCGGCGAACCCGACGATGACGCTGGTGGATATCGCCGCAACCGCTGCAGTAGCGCATGCTCATGGTGCAAGGGTTGTCGTGGACAACACCTTCGCCACGCCCGTGTTACAGCGACCCCTCGAACACGGCGCGGATGTGGTCGTGCACAGCACCACAAAGTACATCAATGGCCACGGCACCGTGATCGGTGGCGCTGTCGTGAGCAACGACGTGGTGTTGATGGAGGAACGGATCGCTTCGCTGATCCGGTTCATCGGCGGTGTTCCCAGCCCGTTCGACTGCTGGCTCACCAATCTCGGGCTCAAGACGCTGCCCCTCCGCATGCGCGAACACAGCGCGAACGCCATGCTGGTTGCTCGGTTCCTCGAGGGGCACCCCGGTGTGAGGACCACGATGTACCCGGGTCTCGAGAGTCATCCCCAGCATGACCTCGCCACTCGGCAGATGGATGGTTACGGCGCGATGATCGCCTTTGACCTTGGCAGCTACGGAGCAGCAGCCCATTTCCTGGACCGCATCGAACTGTGCACACTTGCAGTCAGCTTGGGAAACATCGACACACTTGTCGAACACCCTGCGTCGATGACACATCGGGTCGTGGATCCTGATGAGCGCGAAGCCTCGGGTATCACGGACGGGCTGATCCGTATTTCCGTCGGGCTTGAATCGGCAGACGACATCGTGGCTGATCTCGACAGAGCCCTCGGCTAGTTCTCCTCGTCTCTGAAGTCACCAACAGAACCGTCGAGTGATTCACGTATGAAGTCGGCGTGGCCACAGTGACGCGCTGTCTCTTCGATCAGGTGGATGAGAATCCAGCGCATAGACCACGCATCGCCATCCGGGTGCAGCTTGGATGAGAGTGCGTCCAGATTGTCAACAGTCTCGAGGATCGCGTCGCTGCGCCCGATGGCATCCCGATACCGTTGGAACAGTTCGGTCGTGGGCACATCGGGAGCTGTTGACAACTCCCAGTCCCTGTCATCGTCCCACGGGGCGCTTGCCCAGGGTTCGGGTATCGGATTCCCTGCGAAGTCATCGGTGAACCAACTGTCCTCTACGATCGCCATATGGTTGATCAACCCACCGAGCGTGAGGCTGGACGGTGC
>JAMBLL010000355.1 GCA_023336765.1 Actinomycetes bacterium
AAGGGGGACCGAGATCGGCAAGGCAACGTTCCGAACCCACACCCCGCTCATTTCCGGAGAGCGTCTTGAACCATCCTATCGCAGGTGTTTGACCGCTTCCCTGTGGGTGAGTCCTGACATCTCATCCTGATGCCTCTCAACGTACCCTATGACCCATGCGGGGTTCGTTTTGCCGAACTCCCGCAAAGCCCATCCGATCGCCTTCCGGATGAAGAACTCGGTGCTCTCGAGGTTGCGGGTACAGGCCGAGTCAAGAAACTCTGTGTCTGTATCAGCCTTGTGGCGAAGCTGGCAGATGATGCTGGTCCTGGCCAGCCACATGTCGGTGCTCATCGTCCACGATTCCATCGTCGGTGTGAGGCGATCTCGCTGTCTCAGGAGCACCGAGCCGACCAGGTGTGCGGCGATCTCATCAATGAAATCCCACCAGGCACCCTGGGTGATCATGGTCCTGTACATGGGGATACTCGACAGTGTCACGTAGTGGGGGAACAGTCTCGCATACGCGATGGCCAGGTACTTCTCCTCCCGGAATTCGCCGTGCCACAGCGTCCGGACGGCGTGCACGTACTCAGCCCGCGATGTGGCCGGGAACTCCGTGGCCAACAGCCTCGAGATCACCTTCCTCTTGTGAGACGAGACGCCGTAGAAGGGCATCTCAGTCTTCATGTAGGCAGCCATCGGTCCAGCCTTCGCTGGATCGGCCGCCTGAGTGAGCAACTCTTGTGCTCTAGCGTCGATAGTGATCTGAGGCACTGTCAACGGCGGGCCTCTACGAGGAACAGGGTTCCAGTATGTGATACGACGTACATCTCGCCATTGCCTCCGATGCCGAACCCAGCGACCTGAGCGGCTTCGCCTGTCTGTTCCGTCCAGTCACTCGTCGATCCATCCGCTGTGACGCTACGCAGGAACCCGCTGCAGAAGTCCGAATAGAAGTAGTGACCCTGGAGTTGCGGGATCGCTTCACCGCGATAGACGTATCCGCCGGTGACCGAGCATCCCTCGGAATGGCTGTACTCCACGATGGGTGCCACCAAGGAATCAGAGTCGCAACTCTCGTTCTCGAAGCATGCTGTGCCCTCCATGATCGGCCAGCCGAAGTTCAGACCGGGTTCAGACGTGCCAACCAGGTTGATCTCCTCGATCTCGTTCTGACCAACATCAGCGATCCACAGGTCGCCACCATCGAAGGAGAATCTCCACGGGTTGCGCAACCCGATGGCCCACACCTCAGGTGCACCTCCCTGCCCGTCCGCAAAGGGGTTGTCTGGAGGAATTCCGTAGGCGCCGCTACCACGTGCGTCGATATCGATCCGGAGCATCGCTCCGAGCAACGTGGCGGAATCCTGAGCCTGGTTGAACCGGTCGTTCGCCCCTCCCCCATCACCCATGCCGATCCAGAGGTAGCCATCGGGACCGAACGCGATCATCCCTCCGTTGTGGTTCCGTGCCGGTTGCTCGACGGTCAGGATCCTCCGACGGGTATCTTCCTCGAAGCGGCCATCCACCACTGTGAACTCCTCGATCACCGTCGACATGGCTCGATTCACGTAGTTCACGTATGCAAGACCGTTGTCAACAAAGCCCGGATGGAACGCAAGACCGAGCAACCCCTGCTCGCCGTCGAAGAGCACATCACCGCTGATGTCAAGGACAACCGTG
>JAMBLL010000356.1 GCA_023336765.1 Actinomycetes bacterium
GGACACGAAGGGAATCCCATGACACCAGCGATTGAAACCTCAGGACTCACGAAGTTCTACGGAAATTCCCCGGGCATTATCGACCTCGACCTTTGCGTTGAAGTGGGCGAAGTGTTCGGGTTCATTGGACCCAACGGTGCAGGCAAGTCGACCTCCATCAGAACGCTCTTGAACTTCCTATTCCCCACCGAGGGGTCAGGCAGCATCCTCGGACTCGACATCATCAAGGGTTCAATGGAGATTCGGCGTCGCACCGGCTATCTCCCAGGAGACCTCTCGATGTACGACACCATGACAGCCAGAGAGTTCCTCACCTATTTCGCCAATCTACGCAAAGTCGATACAAGACAAACGATGGAGTCCCTTGCGGATCGGTTCGAACTCGATCTCGATCGCAAGATCAAGGACTACTCGACGGGAAATCGACAGAAGGTCGGGGTCGTCAACGCGTTCATGCATGAACCAGAACTCCTGATCCTCGACGAACCCACGGCAGGCCTCGACCCTCTCATGCAGCAGGAGTTCCAGAACCTCATCAACGAGGTGCGCACTGAGGGGCGTACTGTCTTCCTCTCCTCGCACATACTCCCCGAGGTCGACAGGATCGCAGATCGGGTCGGGATCGTTCGCGAGAATCGTCTTGTCGCGGTTGACTCTGTTGAAGCCTTCAAGGCCAAGGCGCACTCGACAGTGACGATCCAGTTCGCGACCGCTGTCGACGCCTCATCCTTCGCCGATCTGGACGGCGTTCGTTCAGCCGATTCCCGCAATGGCGGATCTGCGCTCGTGGTGACACTGAGCGGTTCCCTCGACGCCGTGATCAAGGAAGCCGCAAACCACGATGTCCTATCGATATCGAGCCGTGACAGTGAACTCGAGGAGGTCTTCCTGTCCTACTACACCGTTGGTTCTGATGCTTCGTAACGTCTTCACGAAAGCGATATGGGACCACAGAGCTTCGACGCTATGGTGGATTGTGGGTTCGGCTGCGATCATCTCGTGGGTTTCGTTCGTCTACCCGATACTGCGCGATTCAGAAGAGATGAAGGGGTTCGTCGAAGACCTCCCCTCGGGGATGCTCGCTGTCTTTGGCATCGACCCTGCCACGTACCTCACAGGCGCTGGGTTTCTTCAAGCACAGTTCTTCTCGCTTTTCGGGCCGTTGATGATCATCGGACTCGGAATATCACTTGCCGTTGGAGCCACAGCGAAGGAGGAGAAGGACGGCACCATGGACATGCTCTTGTCTGTGCCCGTGTCACGTCCTTCCCTGATCATCCAGAAGACATTGATGGTGGTGACATTGGTCGTCGTTGTCACCTCGGCTATCGCTGGCACGATGCTGATCCTGAACGTTGCGATCGACGTGGGTCTCAGTGTCCAGGGGGTCGTCGCCGTCAACGCGTCTCTCGCTCTCCTCGGACTTGTCTTTGCCGGTGTCACACTCGTCGCGGGGGCGTTCTCGGGTAAGCCTTCCGTAGCGATCGGTGCCGGGGTGTTGGTGGCCGCAGTCGCATGGTTCGTCAACGCGTTCTCCAACCTATTCGATTGGCTCGAGGTCCCCTCCAAGATGAGTCCGTTCACGTGGTACCTCGATGGAGGTCCGTTGATCAACGGATGGTCAACAGGCCAGGCCTGGCTGGTGGTTGCGATGCTCATACTCGCGAGCGCAGCCACTGCACTGTTCAAACGTCGAAACATCTCAACCGACAGATCCGTGGTGGCGAGTGTCTCAACCCGCTCACGTGAGAGCCGCTCACTGAAGCCACGGGCACCGTGGCTCCTCCACGACATCCTTGGGAAGTCGATCTGGGATCGGAGACGCTCCGTATGGTGGTGGGCAGGTGGCCTTGTTGCGTTGCTCCTGCTCACGTTTGCGGCATGGCCCACTTTCTCGAGAGACTCAGCCGCCATCTCTGACATGATCAACGCCATGCCCAAGGAAATGTTCGCCATGTTCGGGATGACCGACCCTGAGTCGATCGCAACATCGGCGGGCTTCATCTCCTCGCGAACGTATCAATCAGTTGGGCCGATCGTGATGATGATCTTCGCCATCGGCGCCGTTTCCGGCCTCATCGCGAAAGAGGAATCCAGGGGGGTATTGGACATGGTCCTCTCCAACCCTGTGTCGCGGCGGAACACCCTTCTCGCCAAGGCTGGGGCGATCGCCCTATTGACTTCGTTTATCGGTCTGACACTCACCGTTTTCGGACTCCTGGGAAACGCCATCTGGGAGACGGATCTCAACGTGGCGAACATCCTCGCAGCCAACGCAGGCTTGACGCTCCTGGCAATGTGCTTCGGTGGTATCGCCATTGCCGTGTGGTCGGTCTTCGGATCGGGCCCCGCGATCGGCGTGACCGCCGCCATCGGGGCGGCCGCTTGGTTTCTCAACGGCCTTGGGGCCATCGTTGAGGGCCTGGCACCACTGCGTGCACTCTCACCGTTCTACTGGTATCTCGGTGACA
>JAMBLL010000357.1 GCA_023336765.1 Actinomycetes bacterium
GCTGATAGCTGACAGCTGATAGCTTCCTCTCACACCAAACTCCTCGACTTGCGATACGGCAGTATCTCGATCACTTCGCCCGAGTCGATGCGGTCCTGGACCGCCCGCCAGAAATCTATGTCGAAGAGGTCGGCGTGGTAATCGTCGAACACGGCCCGTAATTCGGGACTCAGCCCGAGGAACCGTGGTAGTTCCTGTGGGAAGATGTCGTTCGGGCCGACCCCGAAGGACGGTGTATCAGCCATGTCATCGAACGGGTCGTCAGATACGGGGAAACGACGGAACTTGCAGTCGGTGATCTTGCAGATCTCATCGTAGTCGTAGAACACGACACGCCCACGACTCGTGACACCGAAATTCTTCAGCAACATGTCACCCGGGAAGATGTTCGAGGCTGCGAGGTTCTTGATCGCCGTTCCGTAGTCAACGATCGCACGTTGAGCTTCACCAGCATCGGCCTGGCGTAGGAAGAGGTCGAGCGGAGTCACCCTTCGCTCAACGTACACCGTCTTGAAGATGACAGCGTTGCGGTCAAGTACGACACTGCGCGCAGCATCGCTCGAGAGTTCCTTGAGAAGCTGATCCTCGAATCGTTCAGCCGGGAGTCGCAGATCGACGAACCGCTGGGCTTCGACGAGGCGCCCTCCTCTGTCGTGACGAGCAACGATCCGATACCGCGATGCAACGTCCTGGGGAGTGACGGTCTTCTGCGGAGGGAACCGATCCCGCACGACCTTGAACACGACGTCGAATCCCGGGAGTGTGAACACGATCATGACGAGTCCCGGGATGCCGGGTGCGTAGACGAAGTGGTCGTCCGAGTGCTCGAGGTAGTCGGCCAAGTCGCGATAACGCTCCGTCTTTGCCTGCTTTCGGAAACCAAGAGATGCATACAGCTCTGAGAGTTTCCTGTTCGGGAGAAGGCCGCCGAGGAGTCTGACGAGTCTCTCGGGATGGTCGACAGAAATGAGGAACGCTGCGCGCGTGTAGGAAAAGAGAATCGAGACGTCCGCCTCCCCGACGAGTACCGCAGCGAGGACAAGTCCACCCCGTTTGTGGCGAATCGCAAGAGCGAAGGGAACCGTTCCACCAGTGAGTTCCATTGATCCGACGAGGTACGCACCCTTTCCGCGGAAGAACAGACGGTCGATGACCTCGACCCTGCGTGGGAGCTCCTGAAAGTGCGACACCGCTGCGTCAAGATCACTGTTGAGGTCGGCCCAGGATGCGTGGAACCGGCAATCCCGCAGCATGTCCGCCACGAGGGTCCGGATGTCGGTGGGTTCGTACGTTCTGGTGAATACACCTGTGTCGGGGGTCTCGCTGTCGGGGCCAGCGTCGAGGAACTCCAGATCGTCGTCCACGCCAGTGGTCACGAACAGCTTGCGAGTCACGGAGTTGAAGAATGTCTCAGCTACCGGTCGAAAGCTGTCCGCAAGGTGCTCCTCGCGATAGATGTCCCGAGCCTTCGACCACGTCTCTGTGTCCTCGGTGACATATCCATCGTGGAGGATCGACGCGATCGTGGTGTCGACAGCGATGCCGTAGGCGTCGATCCGGTCAAGTGCATCACGGTGAAGAGATGCCCAGTCCCTGCTCTCGAATCGAGCGGTCGCCCTGCGAGAGATCGACTGGAACCTACGTCGAAAACCGGCGAACCCGATCGCGACTCTTGTTGAGATCTGTTCTGGCGACACGACAATCCGAGACACGTCAGACACCGATCAGGTGTTCTCACCCTTGAATATCTCGCTCACAGATTCGTCGTTGAATATGGCTTCGATCGTGCCCGACACGATCGGAGCAACCGACAGAACTGTCAGGTTCCGAAGGATCGCAGCTTCAGGTTGCAGTGGGAGGGTGTTCGTGATGACGATTTCACGAAATGGGGCCCTCGAGAGACGCTCGATAGCTGGTCCCGACAGGACACCGTGAGTGGCAACGACCATCACTGACAGTGCGCCCCGCTCAAGGAGGAGGTCGGCAGATGCCACAACTGTTCCTCCGGTGTCGATGATGTCATCAACGATCACACAGTGACGGTTTGCGACATCACCAACGACCCATTGCGCCTGTACCTGATTTCGCCGATCGGTTCTGCGCCGCTTGTAGACGAACGCGACTTCTGCATCGAGGTGTCTGGCGAACTTGGTTGCTCGTTTCACACCTCCTGAGTCAGGAGATACCATCGTGATCGGTCCATCGAGACGTTTCGACAGGTAGTCCTCGAACAAGGGAATCGCGGTGAGGGAATCGAATGGCGTGTCGACGAATCCCTGAATCTGGCCCGTGTGCAGATCGACCGAGGCGATCCTGTCGGCACCGGCAGCTACGAACAGATCGCCCATCAGCTTTGCGGTGATCGGTTCACGTGGCCTGCCCTTCTTGTCCTGACGGGCATAGCCGTAGAACGGCACAACCGCCGTGATCCGTTTCGCCGATGCACGCTTGAGCGCATCGATCATGATCAATTGCTCCATAACATGCTCATTGATCGGAATAGAGTGGCTCTGGATCACGAAGCAATCGGCACCCCGAACGGAGTCGATGAACCGAATGTAGATCTCCCCGTCTGCGAACCGGGACCGCTCCACACGGCCGAGTTGCACATCGAGCAGCGTCGCCACCTCCTCAGCCAATGCCGGGTTCGCCGAACCCGTGAAGAGCATCAGGCGTTTCCGACTTGGTCGTTCCATCAGCCAGACTCCTTTTCAGCCCGCTTGCGCCGCTTCTCAGCGTAGCCGTCAACATTACGTTGCGGATCTCTACTCACTCCGAGGGCACCTTCGGGGACGTTCTGGGTGATCACACTCCCCGCACCGGTCACAGCATCATCGCCAATGCTGACAGGGGCGACCAGCATCGTGTCTGAACCGATGCGCACCCGATCGCCGATCGTTGTGCGATATTTCTTGTAGCCGTCATAGTTCACGGTGATAGTCCCGGCCCCGATGTTCGTCCTCTCACCGATCGTGGCATCGCCGACATAGCTCAGGTGCGGGACTTTCGAGCCTGCACCCACGGTCGACCCCTTGATCTCAACATAGGTGCCAACCTTGGCACCACGTTCGAGAACGGCGCCCGGTCGCAGATAAGCGAATGGACCAACGAGAGCTTCCCTACCCACGATGGCTTCGAGCATGACCGCCTGCTTGACAACGGCGTCCTGGCCGATCTTCGTGGTGTCAGCCTGCACGTTCGGCCCGATAACAGCACCGGGGCCCACGATCGTTGCTCCCGTGAGGTGGACCTCAGGGAAGATCCTCGCCGTGGGATCCACCACGACATCAGCATCGATGTACACCCTCGACGGATCGAGCATCCACACACCGCTGTCGAGTAGGTCTGCGTTGATCCTGGTTCGCAAGATGCTGGCGACCTCCGCGAGTTGCCCATGAGTGTTGACACCGATACCCATCTCTGCGGGAACGCTGAAGGCGCTCACCCTGTGGCCCCCATCGACGAAGTACGCGACGACATCCGTCAGGTAGTACTCCCCCTGGGAATTGTCTGGGGTGATGCTCTCAAGGGCGTCTCCAAGAAGCGCCGCGTCAAAGACATACACGGATGTATTGACCTCGGTGATCGTCTTGTGATCAGGTGTAGCGTCGCGCTCTTCAACGATCCTCTCAACGCCGGTTGTTCCCCGGACGATCCTCCCGTACCCGGATGGGTCATCGAGAACGACCGTCATGACCGTTGCGACTGCTCGGGTCTCGTTGTGGTGCGCGACAAACTCGAGGAGAGCCTGACCTGTGATGAGCGGCATATCACCCGGGATGACAACGATCGTGCCTGTGTGGTTCGTGAGGTTCCCCAAACCGACCTGCGCGGCGTGGCCCGTGCCATGTTGTGGATCCTGGATCACAGACGTCACGCCATCGGGCAGAGTCGCGGCTACCGTTTCGGCCTGATGTCCGATGACGACGGTCGACTCGAGGGGGTCCAGAGAACGGGACGCGTCAAGTACCCAGTCGAGGAGCGTCCTGCCTGCGGCTTCATGAAGGACCTTTGCAGTATCGGAGCGCATCCTGGTGCCCTTACCTGCGGCCAGAACGATGACCTCGACGCTCATTTCGTCTCACAACCTTTGGTCGTTGGCTGGGGGGACAGGACTCGAACCCGTACTAGAAGGACCAAAACCTCCTGTGCTGCCAGTTACACCACCCCCCATTGCGGTGATGCGAATCGAAAGTGTAGGACGCGGGAAGAGAGTTCACAGTTCAGTCAGAATCTAGATCGTAAATCGTAGATCGTAGATCGCCAGATAGTGATATGCGCATCTCGGATTCTGGTGGATTATCGACGCTTCGGATTTCTGCGGGATGTGGCGGTTCCATGCAGTAGCACGAAGTACGTACGAGGCAGTACGGCAACAGCAATGTCTCTCCAATCATCGGTCCGATTGTGGGGCGGCAATCTGCCAAGAAACGCAC
>JAMBLL010000358.1 GCA_023336765.1 Actinomycetes bacterium
ATGTAAGCGGACGATCCTGTTCCCGATGTCAAGGAAGGTCGAGACGCACGGATGCGCCCTCTAGCGGCTGGCCATTGCCGTCAACAACGCCCACGAAGAGCGTAGATGATCCCGAGGGACCGTCCACGATGGATGTTCGGAAAGCCTGCCATGCGTCGTTGTCTCCGCTGAGAGCGATCGAAAGATCGACATCGGTGGAGTCCTCGGTTCCGAGCTGGATTCGAAGGGAATGAAGGCCTGGCGCTGCGTAGCCCTCGACTGTCAGCGGGTAGAGGCTTGGGCCTGGCACAGGTGAGACGACCACCGCAGGGGTAGAAACCGTCACACCAGCAGGCTCGGGAAATTCCGGTGATGTCGAGATATCGATGACGAGTGATGCCGGTGACGTCGTAGCGAATGCTCTTGCAAGTATTGGCGTGCCCTCTGCGCCACGTATGTCAATGGTGAGTGACTCGTCATCAGCTCGCACGACCGTGGCTCCGTGGACAAGTACACCCTCAAAGAGCGTGTCCGCAATCGCTGTGGTTGTGATCTCTGGTGGGACAGCGACACGGACGAGGCCCGCAAAATCGAGGACCGTGACGCCGGTTGGTCCGATCGACGTGGCGGGTGCCCCGCTGTCGTTCGTGAACTCGATCGTAATCCGTTCGCACGTCGGAGCCTGGTCCAATCGGATCTGTTCGATCTGTGCTGCATCGCCAACGTCGTTGCCGATGGCCGCCGCGAGGCCGCTCTCGACGAACGGTAGGTCTCCTGCCAGGCAGAAATCGTCGGAGCCCAGATCTGTTGTGGTGGATGTCACAAGAGATGGGGCCGTTTCCTGTGGAACGCCGTCAGGCACCTCCGTGTCAGATGACGTCGTGGACGCAGGGCTGCACGCGGCAAGAACAACGGCGAGAACGATACCACCTGTCCACCTGATCATGAGGAGTACGATACCTCTGAACTGATCGAACGAATGAATTGACAAACAGTCGGGAAATCCCGACAATAGCGGAAATGTCAGATACCGAAGCCAGAGACCAGAATTCAGGAACCGGACCGGATGCCGTAGGTACTGGCCAGGGTGGGATGGGCGCGAACCCGACAGCTGACGCGCAGAAGCTGTGGCGAACGTTCCTGATCGTCTGGTTCGGTCAACTGATCTCCCTGGTGGGGAGTTCCCTCACGTGGTTCGGGTTGAGTGTGTGGGTATTCCTCGAGACCGGGTCGGTCACAGATCTCTCGCTGATGCTCCTGGCATCGAACCTCCCTCGGGTCCTGCTGTCACCCGTTGCAGGAGCGCTTGTGGACAGGTGGGACAGGCGATGGGTGATGATCCTGTCAGATGGGGCATCGGGCCTCGGCACGATCGTGATAGCCCTTGCCTTTTTCACGGACTCCATGTCCCTTGGTGTTCTGGTCGTTGTTGGTGCAGTGTCCTCTGCCTTCCAGGCGTTCCAGTGGCCCGCATATCAGGCAGCCACAACGCTTCTCGTACCCAAGGCGCGCTACTCCCGGGCATCGGGCATGGTGTCGATGGCCGAGGCTGTGGGTCAACTGGTTGCGCCGTTTCTCGGTGGTGTGCTCATCGCCGTCGGCGGCGTCGCAACTCTGCTCCTCGTCGACGCCGTGACCTTCACGTTCGCTATCGGGACGCTCCTCGTGGTCCGGTTCCCGAAACCGCCAGTATCGAAAGTGGGTGAAGAGTCTGGGGGATCCCTGTGGCGGGAGTCCCTTTTCGGTTTCCAGTACGTGTGGCACAGGCACGGTCTTTTCGCCCTTCTGCTGTTCTTTGCGGGCGTGAACCTCACCTTCGGGTTCATCTCTCCGATATTCGTGGCCTACGTGCTCTCGTTCACATC
>JAMBLL010000359.1 GCA_023336765.1 Actinomycetes bacterium
ACTCCGAAGAAGCGGATGCCTTCTAGGGCGAGTTCGTCGAAGGGCGGGTTCTCTCCGACGGGTTCTGCCAGGTGTGTCGTTGTTATATCGATTCGGAGAACGGTCGTTCCCAAGCTTGCAACATTGACTCGCTGCGGCTCGTTCGAATTGACCAATCTTCCGCTGATCGGGACGTTGAGGTCGTCAACCGTGATGGTGTAGCCCTGGATCTTGTAGTTCCGTCGGAACGCTTCGTCATCAGTTACGTTCTGGAATTCGATCTCCTGGATCTGAACCGGCTGTGCGAATGAGAACTCGAGCCAGGCTCCTACACCGTGGAGAGCGTCGTCGTTCCATCGAGTAGCTGGGTCACCATCGATGAGGTTCTCAGGCCCGAAGGCGTCACCACGCTGGGAACTGGCCTTGACCGACGTCGGGAGAATCTCGGTGACGATCGCCGGTTGTGTTGATGACGTCGATGAGATAGTTGTATCCGTGAGTGCGGAATCGTCGCCACCGAAGATGTTCACCATCAGTGCCACGAGGGCCACGACAAGGACTACAGCAGCGAGGACGCCGAGTGCCCGGCCCCCTGCTGAGGACCGTGACGAGGGAGATGAGGCGATCGGCATCGGATCGACGCTCAGACGTGATCCGCACCTTTCGCAGTGATGGTTGAATGCAGGGTTCTGTGCGCCACACGACGGGCAGGCGACTGCGGGCTGTGTCGCTGGCTGGGGTGGGGTGTCTTGTGATTGTGCAGCCGAAGGGTCAGGGGTCTCGGGTTCCCGACGCGGCGGCGGAGCAGCAGGTGAGGGGGTTGTCGATGGCGGTGGCTCGTTCAGCTCGAACGGCTCGAACAGTTCATCGAATTGGTCGTTTCTGTCGTCACCCTGCATGCTGTTCCTAGTTTCCCGTTTCTGAGAAGCGTGTCTTTTCAGTTGGTACCGTTATTGTGCCACGAATGCTGTTCATTATGTCGATACGTGCCGCAGAGTCCTGGACGCCACTCTCTGTAGGCGCCCTCATCGTGATAGGTGTTGCCCTCGTGAGCCTCGTTGTGTGGCTCGTTCACCGATCGTGATCTGTCATACCCCGCAGGTACGGTTCGACATATGAAAGGTAATAGTCGTTCCGGGACATTGCTCTATATCTGCGACCACTGCGGATACCGCAGTGGTAAGTGGATGGGGTTCTGTCCACAGTGTCGCTCTGCTGAGGCCCTGACCGAGTCCGTTGAGGCTCGCGTTGCGCGCTCCAAAGTGTCAGTCCCGACCGTTGGAGCAACAGATGTTCGCTCAACGATCCGGGATCGGGAGCCTGTTGGGCTCGGCGAATTTGACAGGGTCCTTGGTGGGGGCATGGTCCCTGGCGCCGTGGTCCTCGTTGGTGGTGAACCAGGCATCGGGAAATCGACGCTACTTCTCCAGGTTGCTGATGCGATCTCGGGTGTTTCAGGAAGCGTCCTGTACGCAACTGCGGAGGAATCCGTGCACCAGGTGCAGATGCGGGCTCGCAGGCTTGGGGTGCAATCATCGGGTGTCAAGCTTGCCTCGGTGTATGACGTCGATGAGATCATCGCTACCTCGCTCGAGATGAAACCATCGGCTGTCATCGTGGATTCCATCCAAACGGTGTCATCATCACAGATCGCTGGTTCGATCGGCGGTACATCCCAGGTGCGTGAATCCGCTGCACGGCTCATCGCCTACGCAAAGTCTTCTGGTGTGCCGTTGATCCTCGTTGGCCACGTGACGAAGGATGGATCGATCGCTGGCCCCAGAACTCTCGAGCACATGGTCGACGTTGTGCTCTATCTCGAGGGCGATCCCGACCTGGGCTTGCGGCTCCTGCGAAGCGTCAAGAACCGGTACGGATCGATCAACGAGGTCGGCGTATTCGAGATGACGTCTGAGGGCGTGACCCAGGTGGACGACCCGAGTGGGCTTCTGAGCGGCCGCTACGACATGGACTCCTTTGGCAACGTGCTCTTTCCCACTGTTGAGGGAAAACGTCCCGTGATCGTGGAGATACAGGCACTGGTTGTCAAGACCGACGCGCCCCAACCCCGTAGAGCAGTCAACGGAATCCCCGTTGCGCGGGTGCATCAGCTGCTTGGTGTCCTCGAGCGCCATGTCTCGCTGCCGTTGCACAAGTTCGAGGTCTACGTGTCCGTGATGGGAGGGTTCAAGATCACGGAGCCTGCGGTCGACCTGCCGGTAGCCCTGGCAGTCGCCTCAGCGTACGCGGAGGTACCACTGCGCAGAACAGCTGCATGGGGAGAGGTCGGTCTCACCGGTGATCTTCGTCCTGTGTCGCGCTCCGGATTGCGTCGAAACGAGGCCGAGCGGCTGGATGCCGACCCTATGGTTTCCCCGGACGATTGCAGGAGCCTCCTTGATGCGCTGGTGAAGTCTGGTTTCGTTTCCGTTGCCAGTTGAACAAGCGACTCCGCGATTCGACTAGCCTGCAGAGCGATGGCACCCAGTACCGATCTACCGATTGAACTTCTTCGACGTTTCGCCCCGGGCACTCCGTTGCGAACCGCAGCCGAGATAATCATGAGCCAGGGGACGGGCGCACTCGTCGTGATCGGCAGCGGCCCGCTGGTCGATACAGTTTCCACAGGTGGCTTCGTCCTTGACCACGCCACGTTCACTGCCCAAAGGCTCGCCGAACTTGCCAAAATGGACGGCGGTATCGTCGTTGATGACCGCAAAGGCAAGATATTGTCCGCGAACGTTCACTTCATGCCTGACCCCGACATCCCGACCGACGAGACCGGCACGCGCTTTCGCACCGCCGAGCGGCTCGCACAGCAGACAGGTTTCCCGATTCTCGCTGTATCCGAGGAAGTGCACCTTCTTGCGGTGGTGTTCTCGAAGACCGGGCGGTTCGCGCTTCAGTCCGTGACGGACCTCCTCGCTGAAGCCAACCAGCGCCTTCAGTCGATCGAACGACTCCGATACCAGTTCGATGATTCGGTCGCTCGACTGTCGAGATACGAAGCCGATGATCTCGTATCCATGCGTGAGGCTGTCGTCGTCATTCAGCGGGCGGCAGTCATCCTGCGCCTCGCAAAGGCGCTTGACACGATATCTGCTGAACTTGGTGACTCAGCCTCGCTGATCTCGTTGCAGGCAGCCGACCTGGTTGAAGGCGTCTACGAGGTTGCTGAACTTGTCAACATCGACTATCAACGACGCAAGCCGCGTAAGGGCCATTCAGTGTTCAGCCGTATCGACAAACTGAACGATGACGAAGTGTTCGACATCGAATCGCTTGCGCACGCTATTGGTCTTGAACCCCTCGACGATCATGCAGCACCGCGAGGCGCACGGGCGATCGCAGGCGTCCCAAGAGTCCCGGAGAGCGTTGCCGACGCGATCCTGGCCAAGTTCGGATCCTATGATCGCTTGATCGCCGCAAGCGCTGAAGACCTTGCAGATGTCGATGGGGTCGGTCAGACACGGGCACAAACGGTCAGGGCGTACCTGAACCAGGTCAACGATGCCGGAATCACGGCTGATTTGACGCTGTGAGCATGTCTCAACTCTCCAACGTCTGTACAATCCTGTTCTCCCACCCGTTCTGAGGTTCTGTGGCTACGAAGAAGACCCCTGCGAAGAAGACCGCGACCAAGAAGGCTCCTGTCAAGAAGTCGACTGTGAAGAAGGCCGCGACCAAGAAGAAGCCCGCTGTCAAGAAGGCTCCTGTCAAGAAGGCTCCTGTCAAGAAGAAGCCCGCTGTCAAGAAGGCTCCTGTCAAGAAGGCCGCGACCAAGAAGGCTCCCGCG
>JAMBLL010000360.1 GCA_023336765.1 Actinomycetes bacterium
ACGATCGCCAATGGCCTTGCCTATGTCGAGGCCGCTCGTGTTGCAGGTCTCGATGTGGATGATTTCGCTCCACGACTCTCGTTCTTCTGGAACTCGCACAACGGGATCTTCGAGGAGGCCGCGAAGTTCAGGGCAGCGCGACGCCTCTGGGCGCGGCTCATGCGTGATCGCGTTGGAGCAACAACACCGGCTGCATGGAAGATGCGCTTTCACACACAGACCGCAGGCTCATCGCTCACCGCCCAGCAACCGCTCACCAACGTTGTCCGCACGTCCTACCAGGCACTCTCCGCGGTGCTTGGAGGCACACAGTCCCTGCACACCAACTCGTATGACGAGGCGCTCGGCCTCCCGACAGCCGAGTCTGCGTTGC
Source organism: Actinomycetes bacterium (assembly GCA_023336765.1). Classification (GTDB taxonomy): domain Bacteria; phylum Actinomycetota; class Acidimicrobiia; order Spongiisociales; family UBA5794; genus JAMBLL01. The sequence goes on from JAMBLL010000360.1 coordinate 374, forward strand.
TTGCCCTGCGCACCCAGCAGGTACTCGGCTATGAGACAGGTGTTGCTGATGTCGTCGACCCGCTTGCTGGCAGCTACTACGTTGAGACATTGACCGACGAGATCGAAGCCGAGGCCGTTGCACTGATTGACCGCATCGACGAACTTGGCGGTGCTGTGCGAGCGATCGAGGCGGGGTTCCCCCAACGCGAGATCGACGAGGCTGCCTACAGGTATGCCAGAGGTGTCGATGACGGATCCGTGATCACCGTTGGTGTGAACGCCTATGTGTCAGTTGCCCCTGTTGAGGCTGAGGTCCTCACGATCGATCCTGGCATCGAGGAAGCACAGGTCATGTCGCTGGAGGAACGTAAGTTCAACAGGGACAACCCTGCGGTGCGAGCAGCGCTGGACACCGTGACGGTGACAGCCCGTGGCACCGACAACATCATGTATCCGATCAAACAGGCCCTGCGACTAGGTGCCACAGTGGGCGAGGTATCACGCGCGCTGTTACCGGTGTTCGGGCGGTATCAGGCAAGAAGCTGACAGCTATCAGCTATCAGCTATCAGCCAGAAATCGGAGAAGGTGCGAACCTTCGGTTAGTGCTGACGGCTGACGGCTGACGGCTGTTCTTCCTTACTTTATCACCATGAGGATTGCGCCAGGGGTGACGGTGTCTCCGACCTGGACACGGAGTTCGACGATCTCTCCCGATGCTGTGGCCTTGATCTCGTTCTCCATCTTCATCGCTTCGAGCATGCACACGGGGTCGCCCTCCTCGACAGTGGAGCCAGCCTTGTGATGGATCTTGACGATCGTGCCCTGCATCGGCGCGGTCACCGCTCCTTCGCTTGCACCTCCGGCGCTCTGGCCAGACAGCTTTGGTGCTTTCCGCCTCGGAGCGATGCGTTTCCCAGAGCCAGGCGCTGTCATGACCTGCGCCCAGTACTTGACGGTGAACCGGCGACCTCCGACCTCCACGGTCATCTCACGTTCAGACAGTTCTTCATCCTCGGGAAGGGTGGGGGCAGTTGAGCGTCCCACATCGGTGAAGTCCATCGAGTCCTCGACAAGTCTGGTGGTGATGTCGCCATCAAGAAAGCGGTCGTCCGACAAGATCTGGAGGTGGGCGGGGATGGTCGTGTCGACACCCTCGATGACGTATTCGTCGAGGGCACGCTTGGCACGTGCGATCGCTACCTCTCGTGTCGGGCCCGTCACGATCAGCTTTGCGATCATATTGTCGTAGTACTGACTGATCGTTGAACCCTGGACAACCCCTGAATCGATGCGGACACCTGGCCCGGATGGTTCTCGGTAGGTGACGAGCACGCCAGGGTTCGGGATGAAATCACGAGATGGGTCTTCCGCGTTGATCCGGAATTCCATAGCGTGCCCGACGGGGAGCGGGGTTTCGGTGATTGGCAGCGTGTCGCCCCATGCGAGTTGTATCTGGGCGGTGACGAGGTCGATGCCGAAGACCTCCTCGGTGATGGTGTGCTCGACCTGGATCCGGGTGTTCATCTCGAGGAAGTAGAACTCCCCGTCGGCGAACAGGAACTCGACCGTTCCCGCCGATTCGTAACCGGCTGCGTGTCCAAGGGCGAGGGCGAGTTCTCCGAGCGTCTCACGATTCTGTGGTGTGAAGTTGACAGCTGGTGTCTCTTCGAGGAGCTTCTGGTGGCGGCGCTGGAGCGAGCAGTCACGTTCTCCGAGGAACACCCCGTTGCCGTGAGTATCGAAAAGAACCTGCGCTTCGATGTGGCGTGCATTCTCGAGGTACCGCTCCACGTACACGGCCGGATTGCCGAACCAAGCCTCGGCTTCTCGACCTGCAGACTCGAAAGCATCGGCGAGACCCTCAACGCTCCTGACGACCTTGAGACCGCGGCCTCCACCACCGGCTGCGGCCTTGATCGCCACCGGGAATCCGTATTCGGCAGCGAACGCCTCGACCTGGTCCACGGTTGTCAGCGGCTCAAGCGTTCCGGGAACACCACGAACATCTGCTGCATCGGCAGCGATGCGCGACTCGATCTTGTCTCCCATGATCCGGATCGCGCTAGGCGGTGGTCCTATCCAGATGAGCCCTGCATCGATGACCTCCTGGGCGAACACAGCGTTCTCGGCGAGGAAACCATAGCCAGGGTGGATCGCATCAGCTTCAGATTCGCGAGCGATCTCGAGGATCTTGGGTACGTTGAGGTAGGAGTCCGCAGCGGGAGCAGCGCCGACGTTCCACGCCTCGTC
>JAMBLL010000361.1 GCA_023336765.1 Actinomycetes bacterium
AGGAACTGCAGAACAGAAGTGTCGTTGTTCGCATAGACCGCAAAGATCCCGGCATCGAAGAGGAGTTTGGCGGCGAGCATGCCCGCATCTGGAGCGGGGAACGCAAGGCCCATCATCATGCCGAGCCTACGGACCGAGAACGGGAGGCCGGCGAGTCCGTTCTCGAATCGGGCACCGAGATCGTTGACATGGTCGAGGAATCCGGGACGCCGTACGATCTCGAGCACGGTCAGGCCTGCTGCACATCCGGGTTCCGCCCCACCGAATGTTGAGATGTGGCTGAACGGGTGCTCATCGAACACGGCGTGGAGGCCCCTCGTCATAAGCGTTGCACTGATGGGGTAGATGCCGCCGCTCAGCCCCTTGCCCGTCACCACAACGTCTGGTTCGAGGCCCCAGTTCTCGTATGCCCACATGTAGCCGGTTCGTCCCAGACCTGTCTGAACCTCGTCCATGATGAGCATTGCACCTCGCTCATAACAGAGCCGTTGAACACCTTCGAGATATCCAGGAAGCGGGATCGGCATGCCGAGAGTCGCCGGGACCGGTTCGAGGATCACAGCCGCTGTGGTGTCATCGATCACGTTTGTCATTGCAGCGAGATCGTTGAAGGGAACCTGGGTGAAGCCAGGAAGGGTTGCACCAAACGGATCACGGTATTCAGCATCTCCGGTGGCAACAGCCAACCCGGTATGGCCGTGATATCCGCCTGACGCGGAGACGATTCCTTGCCTTCCCGTGAAACCACGCGTGACTTTGATCGCGAGGTCGATCGCCTCGCCCCCACTGACCCCGAAGACCACACCAGGAAGAAGTTCGCCCGTCGAATCAGAGAGTGCCTGTGCGAGGTCGGCACGGCCAGGTGCGGGGAGGTGGTGATTCCCGATATCGGCTACCTGGAGGGATGCCCTGACCGAGTCAAGAACCTGCGGATTGTGGTGGCCAAGGTTGAATACGCCGCCGTTGCCATGGCAATTGATCCACGAACGTTGCGGGTCGAACGCATCCCAGAAGCGGATCCCAGAACGTCTCCCCATCACAGCGTCGAACCCGTACCGTTCGAACGTGTCGATCTTCCCTGCGTTCACATGGTCGCGATAGCTTGTGAACAACGATGCTCTATCCATATCCCGAAGTATCGCAGCTACCTGTGCAGTGTGGTGACGACCGTATGCCCCCTTCTGTCGAGTGTGTACAGTGCTGGACATGACATGGACGCACATTGAAATTGATGATGCTCTGATGGAAGAGGTCATGGATCGGCATGGGTTCTCAACGAAGAGTGAGGCTGTCGACGCAGCATTGCGGGGGCTTGCTCCATCGTTCATGAGTAGGGACGAGGCGCTCGCGATGCGCGGAACGGGTTGGGACGGTAATCTCGACGCCCTTCGAGATGGGCTAAGCGTCGATGAGCGATGATCGTGGCCGCCTCGTCGGCATGGGTCGAGTTCCAGAGGGACACCGACTCCACGGTGTGCCAACAGGCTGACCGTCCGTTGGCCTCGAGATTCTTCTTGAAGCGCTCACTTAGAGCATGCCAACCAGGCGGTCCGCCCCTGTCGAGACAGGGACGGACCGGGTCGGCTTGATGAAACTCCGTATCAGTCGGCGTCTGCCATATCGAGTGCAAGGACGATGAACTGTGTGAACTGGAACGGTGAGAAGTTGTTGTCGCTCACTATCACCAGGCTCTGGCGTCCGTCTGGCAGGACGGGACCGAAGGTCATGCCCTCGATATTGTCGATCGGGATGCCGAGGCTGTCGAACGCAAAGATCATGTCTTTCGAAACCAGGGTCAACGGGATCGGTGAGCCGCCGTCGTACAGGGCGTCGATTTCGAGAACGTCTGTCGCTCCCACATTGGACGTCTCGTAGATCGAGACAACGTTGCCGGTGCCTCCACCTCCCGTTCCACCAACAGAGAACGAGCGCTCCATGACCAACGTGGTGCCGAAGTTGTCGATCGGGAGAACCTCAACGATGCCGTTGACACCGAAGATCG
>JAMBLL010000362.1 GCA_023336765.1 Actinomycetes bacterium
CGCCCTGAACCCAGGGTTCGCAGCGTCCCATATGGCGCTCCCAGCCCGCGGAACGAGTGACGCCGCGTACCCAGGGTTCGTGGCGTCCCATATGGCGCTGTGAGCCCGCGGAATGGGCGGGGCGTTTCGGTGGGGTGAACGACGGTGTCCTGATATCCTCCCGTGTATCTGGAGAGGTGGCCGAGCGGCCGAAGGCGCTCGCCTGCTAAGCGAGTAGGGGGTTTAAGCCCCCTCGAGGGTTCAAATCCCTCCCTCTCCGCCAGAGAGAAGCCCCCGATGGATTCGTCGGGGGCTTCTGTGCGCCCCAGGCTCGTTCTAAGGGCTCGAGTGCACCGATTGGTGCAATGGAACCCTGGGTACGCGGACTAGGCGGTGGACCACTCTTTGACCAGGCGGTGGAGGGTTGGGAGGGAGACGCAACCCGACCCTAGGACGACGTCATGGAAGCCCTTGATATCGAAATCGTCTCCAAGAGAGGCCTCGGCGTCGGCACGCATCTGCTGGATCTGGATTCGCCCGATCATGTACGAAACGGCCTGACCTGGGAAGGAGAGGTACCGGTCGATCTCCTCGACGATCGTGTGCATCGCCATGGGTGCGTTCTCGGCCATGTAGTCGATGCCCTGTTGACGACTCCACCCGAGTGCGTGCATTCCTGTATCGACCACGAGACGGCAGGCCCGTATGGAGTCGGCCTGGAGCATGCCGACTCTGTCGAGTTCAGTCGAGTAGAGACCCATCTCGTCAGAAAGACGCTCTGTGTACAGAGCCCAACCTTCCCCGTACGCCGAGATGAACCCGTTGCGACGGAATGCAGGAATCGAGTTACCAAGTTCCTGTGCGATGGCGATCTGGAGGTGGTGGCCGGGGATGCCCTCGTGGAAGGCTGTCGATTGCACCTCAAAGGTTCCCCATGACGTGGGGTCCGTTGTGTTCATGAAGAAGGTGCCTTCACGAGATCCGTCCTCGGCTGGTGGGTAGTAGAAGGCAACGGGGCCGTGCTGGGTCTCCTGTACCAGACAATCCGACTCGGGGAGGCGACCGAACCAGTCCCCCATTGCAGCTTTTGCGGCGGCGAACGCTTCTTCCGATTGGGCGACGATGTCAGGACCGTTCGTGTGGTGCAGATCGGGGTCGTCGTTCAACGCAGCGAAGATCTCCTTGAGGTCCGTGGTTCCGAGCAATGGCCCAGCGACTTCGATGTACTCGTCTGCGAGGCGCGCGATCTGTTGCAGGCCGATATCGTGGATCTCCTGAGCGGTCAGGGGGAGTGTGGTGAATCGCTCGATGAGTTTGTTGTAAGCGAGTTCTCCGTCTGTGAGAGTGAAGAGGCCAGCCTGTTCATCGGATCGAGCGACAGGCCCGACCTCGTCTGCGATGACGTCGCGGTACCTCTCAAACGCGGGTCGGATCTCGTTGACGACGATCTCAGCCGCCTTCTCTTTCCATGCCGTGATGTCGTCGTCGGAGTAGGACCCAGGCATTTGCGCCTTCAAGAAGGCGTCGTCTTCTACGGGAGACTCGAGCAAGGCATTGAGTTGTTCGACTGTCTTTGTGACGGCAAAGTTTGCGTTGACTCTGCCACTCTTGACGCCTTCTCGGAGGCGTTCTGTTGCCTGGTCGAGCATCACCGCAACAGCCGAGTACTTGGCAAGCATTCTGTCGGCATGGTCGGCAGTCTCGACGGACATCTGAGGAATAGCGACTTGGAAGACGGCTTGGGGGCCAAAGATCGGGTCTATGCCGAACTCTGCCTGGCGCATCTCGAGGATCCCGGCCGTAGTCGTGCAGTCAAATATCAGTGTCTCACGCGTGGTCCGGTCATCAGAGGACAGGGTGGACGGATCGAACGCTTCTGCCCGGGAAGCGAAGGCTTCAAGAGCGGCGATATTGGCATCTTCTGCGGCACGACTGGCATCTTCCACACGATCCATATAGCCGTAGTCGCCGATCATGTGTGCCATGGTTGGCTGGGTCTCCATCAGGTGATCCCAGTATTCGTCAGCGAGTTGGCGCAGTGCTTCGTTCACGGTATCTCCTGGTCGGGTGTGTACGTATCGTATGGTGCGCTGGTCCGCTGTTTGGCGTCAAACGCGATTGTGGGTGACCGTTTCCGGCCACCCACAATCATGTGAAGAGAGGGAATCAACCTTCCGGTGGTCCCTCATCCTCGGCGAGGATCTTGTAGATCTTGCGCCTGGCCTCGTCGAGGATCTCGATTGCCCTTTCGGCCTGGTCGTCCGATCCTGCCCGTGCGATCTGCATCACAGCAGCCCCGACCTGGAAGCCAGCGTCGCGCAGACCCATGAGGTTGTCGTTCATGCCATCCGTCATCCGCTCCCAGGGCGGACCCTGTTTCGCTGATGCGACAGCAGTTGCTCCTTCTTCGGTGATGGTGAACACGTTCTTACCGTCGAGTTCTTCGGACTGAACGAGACCCTCGTCAGCGAGTTGCTGGAGGGTCGGGTAGACCGATCCTGGGCTCGGGTTCCAGACGCCGTCTGTACGTTCCGAGATCTCCTGGATGATCTGGTAGCCATGCATGGGCTCTTCGTTGAGTAGATACAGGATGGCGATGCGTACATCGCCACGGCCGACCTTTGGTTTGCCTGGGAAGAACGGTCCGGGCCCCATCGGGAACCCGTCACGGGGTCCGCGGCTTCCGCGCGGGCCGTGTCGTCCTTTTCCGTGGTGCTTCTTGCTCGCAAGCATCATCATGATCTTCATGCGACGTTGTGCTGGGAACGGTGGTGTTATTGCGTATGTCAATCTGTCTCCTTTCAAGACTATCTGAACAGTATCACGATATATCGCGATACTGTCAAGTTATTTCTTTTGAAATCTTGCACGACCACTCTTGGCTGCTCATCAATGGCGACGCAATCGGATGCGAGTGACCGGTCCTCCGTACTACCATTGCCCCTCAGGACGCCACATGGCGTCCTCCATCCTGCGCCCGTAGCTCAATTTGGATAGAGCGTCTGATTACGGATCAGAAGGTTGGGGGTTCGAGTCCCTCCGGGCGTGC
>JAMBLL010000363.1 GCA_023336765.1 Actinomycetes bacterium
AAGGGGGACGTCGAATGGTGACCTTCTGATGCAAGAACCGCTGCGCGAGACCTGTCGTGTAGCAACCCCGCTCACTTCCGAAGTGCCGGGAAACGGAGAACGGAAAACGTCCTCATGCCTCCACCATGTCTTCTCTGCAGTGGCGTGGGGCTGCCATTTCGCCGTCGTGAGCCTGGGTGACCGTGAGGCTCAGCCCACATACCGTACACAGATACGGGATATCGACCTCGCGCACGTCAGCGGTATCAGGTTCAGGTGGTGGGCCAGAAGCGATGAAGCGGACGGCCCAGAGCGTGCCTGCGATTATCGCGAGGCCTATCAGCACCGCTACGAATACGATCACCGGAGGATCTCGATGATCGTCCCGTTCGCCAAGCCACCACCCTCACACATGGTCTGGAGTCCGAATCGTCCCCCGGATCGCTCCAACTCGTTGAGCAACGTCGTCATGAGCCGTGCACCCGATGCACCAAGAGGATGGCCCAGCGCAATAGCTCCGCCGTTGACATTGACCTTTCCCCAATCTGCCCCGGTTTCTGCCAGCCAGGCGCCAACGACCGCAGCGAACGCTTCGTTCACTTCGAATAGGTCGATGTCATCTATCGTCATAGACGCCTTCGCAAGCACTTTCTCCGTTGCAGGAATCGGCCCGGTCAGCATCGAAATGGGATCGGTCCCCACGAGAGAGAACGACACGAATCGTGCTCTCGGCTTGAGGCCAAGTTCATCGGCCTTCGCTCGGGACATGATGAGCATCGCCGTTGCCCCGTCTGTGATCTGTGACGAGTTCCCTGCAGTAACGACTCCATCATCCTTGAAAGCGGGCTTGAGAGCTGCAAGGCCTTCCCTGGTCGTTGAGGGTCGAATGCCCTCGTCTCGGGTCAGGGTCGTTACGGATCCATCGTGTTTGATCTCGATCGGAACGATCTCGTTGTCGAATCGGCCCTCTTCGGTGGCGGCAAGAGCGCGCGACTGCGAGTCGAAGGCGTAACCGTCGAGCTCTTCACGAGATAGTTCCCACCGCTCAGCGATCATCTCGGCTGATAGACCTTGAGGGATGAGCTGATGGTGGTACCGGGACCGCATCCGTTCTCCAAAAGGCTTCCCCCCTGTTGCGGACGAACCCATGGGAACCCGTGTCATGGATTCGACACCAGCGGCGATAGCGACGTCGTATGCGCCAGCCATGACGCCCTGTGCTGCGAAGTGAACGCTCTGCTGGGACGATCCACATTGTCGATCGATAGTGACGCCCGGGACGGATTCTGGCCAGCCAGCACCGAGGACGGCATTGCGCCCGATGTTCCATGTCTGATCTCCGACCTGGGAGACGCATCCCATGATGACGTCATCGACCAGCGCTGGGTCAAGGCTGTTACGTTCAGCGATCGCCTTGAGCGTCTCGGCCGCAAGATCTGCCGGGTGCCAGTCCGACAGGGCTCCGTTGCGCTTTCCCAGAGGTGTACGGACAGCGTCGACGATCACGGCTTCGGGCACACTGGCATCCTTTGTCGTTTGTGGAGACGATCGGACTCGAACCGACGACCCCCTGGTTGCAAACCAGGTGCTCTCCCAACTGAGCTACGTCCCCATGGGTGTGAGAGTGTATCGCGGGCAGAAGTTCACAGTTCACAGCTCACAGTCGTCAGCCGTCAGCAAGAGCACAGTGTCCAGAACCTGTCTGGTCTCTGGTCTCTGGATTAGAAACCTGGTTTGACGACCATGACCACGAGGGCGATCGTTACAAGGAGTGTCATGACGTGGCTCACCATCGCGAGTTGCTTGGCCTTTGCCAGAGCCGCTGTGCTCGTCGGGCCCTCTTTCGCAACGAGAGCCTTGAGCTCAGCTCCCTTGGGTCGGAAATAGAAGATGCCGACTCCGAGGCCGATGAGTACGACCAAGAACCCGATTGAGATGAACATCATCTCGAAGCCATACTGCGGCAAATCAACGACGATCCAGACTCCGGTCACGAGAACGAGGATGCCCGCAACGGTGAACAGTCTGGCGCTTGTATCAACGATGCCAAGATTGACCGTCAGGATCGTGCTCGGCTCCTTCGTACGTCCAGCCGCCGCCATCATACCTTCCATGAAGATATGACCTCCGAACCAGGCGGCACCGGCGAGCACATGGAACACGATAACCCATTCAATCATTGATAAGCCTTCCCTCAAGTGTGAGCGGCAGAGTAACCGTGAGACGGCCCGCACCCACCATCAAATGTAGAGAACATTCCGGGCTGTTTGCGCGTTGGATAACTGAGGAGGATCATGGACAACGTTGCGCGTATGGACAAACAGGCTCAGCATCGCGCACTCATGGTTGCTGCCTCGAGTCAACTCCTGGTCCTGACGCTGTGGTTCTCAGCCTCCGCCGTAGCTCCGCAACTGCAGTCAGAGTGGGGCTTGTCTGTTGCGGCAGCAGCCTGGTTGACGCTGGCGGTCCAGATCGGATTCGTTGTCGGTGCCCTGACGTCGGCGCTGTTCAATCTCCCTGATCTGATCCCTGCACGGCGGATGTTCTTTGGAGCAACGGTGGTGGCCGTGCTCGCGAATTCGGCCCTCGTGATGCTGTCGGGTTCCCCTCTCGTGACCGCCACGATCCTCCGGTTGATCGTGGGCATCTCGCTCGCAGGCGTCTACCCGGCAGGCCTCAAGGTCGTCTCAGGCTGGTTCGACAAACAACGAGGAATGGCGCTTGGCGTTCTCGTGGGCGCGCTCACCGTAGGTTCGGCCCTGCCACACCTGGTTAGGGGGACGGGACTCGATTGGAAATCGGTCATACTCGTCTCGTCGGTCCTCGCGATGATCGGAGGGGTTCTGATGCTCAGGTTCGTCCAGGACGGTCCCTACGACACAGCACCGACGAAGTTCTCCCTCCGACTCATCGGTTCAGTCGTTGCCAATAAGGGTGTTCGACTGTCCACATACGGGTACCTCGGACACATGTGGGAGCTGTATGCGATGTGGACATGGACAGCAGCGTTCCTGTTCGCAAGTGCTCAGGCAGGGGGATACTCCACAGCATGGGTATCGACGGCAACGTTCGCCATCATCGCTGTTGGCGGAGTTGGCTCCTGGTGGGCAGGATCACTTGCCGACCGCTATGGCAAGGAACTGATCGCAGGCGGTGCGATGGCGATCTCGGGAACGATGGCACTCCTGTCTCCCTTTGTCTTCGGAGCCAACCCCTTCATCGTTCTTGCCCTGTTCGGGGTCTGGGGGTTGACCGTGGTCGCGGACTCGGCTCAGTTCTCGGCTCTCGTGACCGAGACGGCAGACGATCGGTACCGCGGGACGGCGCTGACGCTTCAAACGGCACTCGGGTTCATGTTGACGCTCATCACGATCCGCGGGGTGCCAGCAATAGCTGACGCACTCGGCTGGCAGTGGGCCTTCCCGTGGCTAGCGATCGGACCCGTGATCGGGATCCTCGCCATGAACCGCCTCGCCGTATACCAGAAGCATCAGGCACAAGAAAGGGAGCTTGCCGGATCCCCCTGATGGTCTGCAACCAGTACTGGTTGCCGCACGCCCTACCGGCCAACCCGGGATCCCCCGTGTTCCATGGCTGTCGGCTGAAGTTTCGGTCGCAGACCGGACCCGTCAAGCTCCACTCACCATTGTGCACGATGAAGAACGAGCGCACCATAGGGGGAAACCCCTATTTTCAGATACCAGATCGCTCGCAGGCTCGCTGTCAGAGCACAGAACACAGGTCGGAGAAAGCGAAGCAGTCAGAAACGGCAGCAGTCACGCGTCGTCGGAGAGCATTCCGGACTCGAATGCTTTCATTGCCAGTTCGTAGCGACTTGCGATGCCGAGTTTGTCGAAGATGTGGCCCATGTGCGTCTCCACGGTCTTGACGGATACGAACAGTTCCTCGGCGGTCTTTCGGTACGAGTACCCGCGAGCGATGTATTGGACAACTTCTCGCTCCCGCGGGGTCAGACTCTCGATGTCGGTTCCGGTGTCCACGGCATCGTCGATGTCGAGCATGAATCCAGCGATCTGGGGAGAGATAGGGCGGCCACCATCGAGCATCTCGGCTACAAGGTCGCCAAGTTGTTCACCGAGTGTGCTCTTGAGCAGGTAGCCATCAACTCCAGCGTTGAGCATCCTGACAACATCGTCCCGCTCAGCCGAAACCGACAGCACGAGAAACCTCGCTGAGGATCCTGACTCCCTGACGGCGGCAACGACAGCATCCCCCGTGCCTGACGGCATCCGAACATCAAGGAGCACACCGTCTGGTTCGGTATCGAGGATCACCTTGATGGCCTCTCCCACATCGCTCGCTTCGCCCACGATTTCGAAACGATCCGCGAGGAACTTCGCAGACCCCGCACGAAGAATGTCGTGGTCGTCGACGAGGACGATCGTTTGGCGGGCCATCATACGTTGGCACCTTCCAAAGCAACTCGTAGCAACACCTCTGTGCCCTTGTCCCGAGTAGAAACGATATCCGCGGATCCTCCGAACACAGCCAGTCTTGAACGGATGGACCTCTCTATCCCGTGGCCAAGATCCACCGTATCCGCATCGAAGCCTTCACCATCGTCACGCACATAGACGGCCGCATCGCCGTCCTCGATCGCGGCGTACACATCGATCCTTCTGGTACCCGAGTACTTGGCGGAGTTCGTCATCGCCTCTCGTGATGCCTCCACGAGAGCCTGGAGGGATGCATTGATGGGGAGGTCTATCCGAACCACGGCACTGACCTTGACGGTGAACAACTCTTCGACCATCCCGATCGCACCCGCGAGGCATTCGTTGAACGATCTGCACGGTTCGTCTGAGTACCTCTCCACGAGGTTGCGCAGATCTCGGGCCTGCCTCCGTGCGAGGGACCGCACCCGGTCGGGATCATCAGCGTCCGTATCTATCACCTGGAGCGTCTGGAGGGCCGAATCGTGGAGTCGGTTGGCCAATTCGAGTCGTTCGAGTCTGCGGGCGTTCTCCTCCTGCTCTGCCATCAACTGGGCAACAGTCTCCCTGCGATCCCTATCAGACCTGCGGATCACAGTGAACAGCCATCCGAGGAGGAGTCCGTAGATCAGAAAGACGATGCTCCCGATGGCAGACACGGCACTGCGTCCACTCTGGAGCAGAAGTACCGCCTGCTGAGCGGCGAGAATGATCGAACCTCCGAGGGCCCATCGCAGACCCCCGCCGTAGGCGAGTACAGCTATCCACGAGATCGGGTAGCCGCCATGGAACAGGTCTCCTGCACCGGCCGCGTACGATGCGCTCGCAACGGTGAGACAGACCACCCCATCGGCGACCATAAACCAGGTTGAGCCGAGCCGTGATCCCGTCTTGTGGGCCCACCACGTGACCCCTGTCCACACAGTTGCCAGGGCCATCGCGCCGATCGTGATAGCACTATCGGCCTCGGGATCGATCAAGAGCGTGGCAATGACGAGGAGGAGCATCCAAAACCAGCCAAGACCCCGCATGATCATGACGAGTTGACGCATCGACTTCTCAAGAGAGTCCGTCAGGGCATCGGGCGGATGCACCGCGTCGACCTGATTCGGAACGGCCTCGGATTTCACGTTGGTTCACCAGACATCTTGCGCCCCCTGGTCCATCGGCACACTACCAGAACGCCCCAGCGAATTCCGGAGTGGTCTGGGATCGTTGATGCCCGGTACCATCGAAGCTATGGAAGGAACTACAGACTTTGCCTGGGGTGTTGGTACCTCGGCCTATCAGATCGAGGGGGCGTGGCAGAGCGATGGCAAAGGGGAATCGATCTGGGATCGGTTCCTCCATGACCGTGGAATCAGGCCCGATGGTGATGTTGCATGCGACCACTACAACCGCCTCGACGATGACCTTGACCTGCTCGCAAGCCTCGGGGTCAACGCGTATCGGTTCTCCACAGCATGGGCCCGGGTGCTCCCTGATGGGATCGGTGACGTCAACACTCCAGGCCTTGCGTTCTATGACCGCCTCGTCGATGGCCTACTAGCCAGAGGTATCACCCCATGGATAACCCTGTACCACTGGGACCTCCCGCAGGCGCTTCACGAACAGGGCGGGTGGCCCGAACGTGTATCGGTCGATTGGTTCGCCCGATACACACAGGTCATGGCGGACCACTTCGGTGACCGGGTCAAGAACTGGATCACCATCAACGAACCCTGGGTCTCGTCGTTCCTCGGGTACCGCGACGGGATCTTCGCCCCAGGAGAACAGGACTTCGCCACCGCACTGCGCTCAGCCCACCACCAACTTCTCGCCCACGGAGTCGCAACCCGCATCATCCGTGAGGCCGTCCCAGGGGCCCGAGTCGGCATCGCTCTCGATTGTCGGCCCGCGATTCCTGCGAGCCCCGCCATCGAGGACATCGAGGCGACGAAACACTTCGACGGATTCCGGAACCGCTGGTTCTTCGACCCTGTTTTCGGCAAGGGCTACCCGACAGACATGCTCGATGGCTACTCCGCAACAGGGAGGTTGCCAGCCGACCTCGTCCTGGCCGGCGACCTCTCCACGATCGCCGAACCTGTCGATTTCTGTGGCATCAACTACTACACATCGATCCGGATCGATGCCTCAGCGAAGGAACAGGAGTTCAGCGAGGGTCCGGTCGGCAACCCCGCCGCACCGGGACATACCGAGATGGGCTGGCGTATCGACCCGGATGCTCTCACGGCTTTCGTTCGACGTGTACACGATGAGTGGCAGCCGGCATCGATCGTCATCACCGAGAACGGGGCGTCGTTCTCCGATGAGCCGGGGATCGATGGCAGGGTCCACGACATGGCCAGGATCGAGTATCTCGATCAGCACATCTCCCAGATCGACCAACTCCGAGAAGAGGGGATCCCCGTCGACGGGTACTTCGTGTGGAGTTTCCTTGACAACCTCGAGTGGGTGAGCGGTTTCGCCCAGCGGTTCGGCCTCGTCCATGTTGATCACAGCACCCAGGTACGGACCATCAAGGACTCCGGATACTGGTACCGGGACCGCATCGCAACCGGCAGGGCGAACCCTGCCGGTTGACAAGCCAGGTTGGTAACCTTGCGCATCCCGCACGGGCCTGTAGCTCAGCCTGGTTAGAGCGCATCCCTGATAAGGATGAGGTCCCTGGTTCAAATCCAGGTAGGCCCAC
>JAMBLL010000364.1 GCA_023336765.1 Actinomycetes bacterium
TTACGATCCTACGATTTACGATTTACGACCTGGTCTTGCATAGCTTCCCTGGGCGACGGCGACTGGTCGGTCGGGCGAACCGTCGATCCAGAGTCTGATCGTGCCGACGATGCGTCGGGTACTCACGGAGTCGATCGTCGCTTCTGCAAGGAGATCCCGGTTCTGAGCGGGACGGAGGAACCTGATGGACATCTCAGAGGTCACCGCCATGGATTCCATGCCGATGACACTGAACACCGCAAACCACAAGGCGGTGTCTGCGAGCATGAACTGGGTTGGCCCCGAGATGTAGCGACCCGGACGCAGTTGGGTCTCGTCGAAGATCCATCGGGCAACAGCCGACCCATCACTGACTGCATCACACCGCACGCCCGTCTCGGCCGCAGCCGGATATACCTCGAAGAAATGATCGTTGATGTCTTTGGCAGAGATGTCGAGGGGGTCTGACATGGAGCCACTATAGCTACCGCGCAGGTGGCCCGAGAGTCAGGAGCGCAAGTCCTGGCGAGGGGTGAGAGGGAGCAACCACGCGGAGCCTTCCTAGCTATTGCGGGAATCTGTGCCGAACCGCGGATCCCCCTGCATCGTCGCTGGCGCTCCTCTGCAGTCCCCCTTGAAAGGGAGACGCTGGAGCTTTCTGCTGTCCGCACGGGTTGGGGGACCCCTGACGCCGGGACCTACTGACGTCTGTGCTCTGTGCTCTTCTGCCTACCTCGGAAAACGGTAAACGTTGCTTCTCCATATACTCCGGAACGGTTTTTCCCAGCCGAGTCCGCCGGTACCCGGAGGCGCGTAAGCGCTGTTGTATCGGAAGTGACTCACACAAGGGTTCGGTCCCGCTGTGCTTATCGCCTGCGTGGCCGATTTTCGTTCGTTCAGGACTCCGATACCCGGGTGCGGGTCGGGGTGCGCCGAAGAGAGAGACATACACCAAAGTGCCAACGATACAGCAGCTGGTCCGCCAGGGCCGGAAGCCGAAGCCAAAGAAGCAGAGGACCGTAGGCCTCGCAGGATCACCTCAACGTCGAGGCGTGTGCACCCGTGTGTACACGGTCACCCCGAAGAAGCCGAACTCCGCGTTGCGCAAGGTCGCCCGTGTCCGACTGACATCTGGCGCCGAGATCACGGCGTACATCCCGGGTGAGGGAAACAACCTCCAGGAACACTCCATCGTGCTTGTTCGCGGTGGTCGTGTGAAGGATCTCCCTGGTGTTCGCTACAAGGTCATCCGTGGTGCGCTTGATGCCGCAGGCGTCGATGGTCGTAAGCAGTCACGTTCACTCTATGGCACGAAGAAGGATTCCTGATGCGTAGGGCACCAGCAGAAGTACGTACTCTTGACCCCGATCCGATCTACAACTCGGTCCTGGTCACCCAGATCATCAACAAGGTCCTCTTGAAGGGCAAGAAGGGCGCAGCCCGTCGCATTGTGTACACCGCAATGGACACGGTCGAGCAGCGCACAGGGTCGGACCCTCTCCCGACGCTCAAACGTGCGATCGACAACGTGCGCCCGACCCTCGAGGTGCGGAGCCGTCGTGTTGGCGGTTCGACCTACCAGGTACCGGTCGAGGTTCGTCCTCGCCGGGCTCAGACCCTTGCCGTTCGTTGGCTGGTCGAGTTCGCCAGGAAGCGTCGTGAGAACACCATGGCTGAGCGTCTCTCGAACGAGATCCTCGATGCCGCAAACCGAAGCGGTGGTGCTGCAAAGCGTCGCGAAGACGTCCACAAGATGGCGGAGAGCAACAAAGCCTTCGCCCACTATCGCTGGTAGAACAACATGTCACGAAAGATCCCACTCGATACCGTCCGAAACATCGGAATCATGGCTCATATCGACGCGGGAAAAACGACGACAACAGAACGGATTCTCTACTACACCGGCCGCACCTACAAGCTCGGCGAGGTCCATGAAGGCGCAGCCGTCATGGACTGGATGGAGCAGGAACAGGAACGTGGCATCACGATCACCTCTGCTGCAACCACCTGTGAGTGGGATGGGTACACGATCAACATCATCGATACACCCGGACACGTCGACTTCACTGTTGAGGTCGAGCGTTCGCTGCGTGTTCTCGATGGTGCGGTTGCCGTATTCGATGCCGTTTCGGGTGTCGAGCCGCAGTCAGAAACGGTGTGGCGCCAGGCAGACAAGTACGGCGTCCCTCGTATCTGCTTCATCAACAAGATGGACAGGGTCGGGGCCGACTTCTTCGCTGCAACCCAGTCGATCATCGACCGTCTCGGCGGAAACCCCGTAGCTATCCAGATTCCTATCGGTGCCGAAGGAGACTTCAGGGGCGTTATTGACCTTGTCGAGATGAAGGCGATCATCTGGTATGACGACGAGGGTAAAGACCGCAGAATCGAGGACATCCCAGCTGACATGCAGGAGCAGGCTGAGGAATACCATCACAAGATGCTCGACATCGTCGCATCTGAAGATGAAGAACTCATGGAGAAGTACCTCATGGAGGAGGATCTCAACCCTGCCGAGATCAGGTCCGTCATCCGCAAGGGCACGATCAACCGCGACTTCGTCCCCGTCATGCTTGGTTCAGCCTTCAAGAACAAGGGTGTTCAACCTCTGCTCGACGCCGTCACAGCCTACCTGCCCAGCCCGCTCGACCTTCCACCCATGGTTGGGTTCCGACCAGGACACGAGGACGAGGAGCTGGGACGTAGCGCATCTGACAATGAGCCGTTCGCTGCGCTTGCTTTCAAGATCATGTCTGACCCGTACGTTGGGAAGCTGACGTATTTCAGGGTCTACTCCGGTCAGGCGCTCAAGGGCGATACGGTAATCAACACCAGGTCAGGGAAGAAGGAACGGTTCGGCCGCCTCCTGCTCATGCACGCTGCAAAGCAAGAAGACATCGACGAGATTCACACCGGCGATATCGTCGCAGTTGTAGGCCTGAAGAACACGAAGACCGGTGACACGCTTGCTGCGGTCAACGCCCCGATTCAGCTTGAGTCGATGACGTTCCCAGCTCCCGTGATCTCGGTTGCGATCGAGCCGAAGACGAA
>JAMBLL010000365.1 GCA_023336765.1 Actinomycetes bacterium
AACCCAAAACGCGAGAACCAACACCACCCTCAACAACCAGCCACCCGATCATCCCGCTGGCAGATACTGACCCACGCTCCTAGGGTGCACAACGCAGATCGTTCATTGGCCCACAAGTCGGGTCAATGTGACGTAAAGGGGGAAATACATTATGGCTCAATCAAGATGGCGGATTCTTGCGATCATGGTTATCGCGTTCACTCTGCTGGCTGCTGCGTGCTCAAGCAGCGATGACACAACCAGCGATACAGATGCGGCGACCGACACAACGGTCGCGACCACCACTGCGACACCGACCACAACGGTCGCGGCAATCGAGGAAACGCCGACAACTACAGAAGTTGCCCCGACCGTGTCTGATGTACAAACGGCGACGTTAGCTGCCTATCAAACAGCATGGAACGACGGGGACGAGGACGCCTTCAGAGCCCTTTTCGCACCTGGTGCGCTTCTCGAGAATTCTGAGTACGAATTGCAGGGCGGCGATGTCGATCGGATGCTGACTTACATGCGTGGCAGGCGAGCGATGGGAATCGAGCTCAGCATCGATGGCTGCGCCCCATCAGACGAGACCGTCATCTGTGAAGCTGAATTCGATGGCGTGGTACCGATTGCGATGAACTTTGCACCGTGGCGTGACAGGCTCATCTTCAGCTTCGAAGATGAACAGATCACACATATCGTGACTACTTGTGTCATCTGCTGGAACGCGGACACCGACCGAGAGTTCCTGGCGTGGATCCAGACCCAGGGGGTGGACCAGACACTCCTGGATGTGCTCGACTTCGGTTACACCCTTATCGAGACCGAGGCGAAGGGAGCCGCATGGCTCGAATGGGCCGCGAAATGGCAAGAAGCCGGTAGACCCTAACCAAACCCACAGAACGTCCCGGACCTCCATAGGACCGGGACGTTCTGCTGATAGCTGATAGCTGATAGCTGATAGCTGTCGGCTGTTGGCTCCTTACGGATTGTCGTATTCGCGCTTTGGTCCGAGGTAGTACCACCAGTTCAGGAACAGGCAGAGCAGGTAGAAGGCGGCGAATGCGTAGAGAGCGATCTCTGGCGTGCCACCCTTGATCTGTGCACCGAACTCTGCTGGAACGACAAAGGCTCCGTATGCGGCGATCGCTGACGTCCAGCCAAGCACAGGACCGGCCTGCTCCTGGTCGAACACAATGGCGATCGTGCGGAACGTGGAACCGTTGCCCACGCCGGTAGCTGCGAACAGCACAAGGAACAGGAGGAAGAACGGTACGAAGAACTCCTCGGGCGTTTCGGATTGATACGCCTGCTTCATGAAGTACGCGACGCCAAGTGCACTTGCGATCATGACGACCGATACGTACATCGTCACCTTCGCTCCACCGACCTTGTCAGCTATCCAGCCACCGACCGGGCGGATGAACGCACCGATGAACGGACCCATCCAGGCAAACGCAAGAGCCGATGGCCCGTTCGTGTTCACAACATCATGTATCCACACGCCGTCGGCGCCCAGCGTGTGCTGGAACCCGAAGATCACCTTAATTGCAAGAGCGAATCCGGCGGAGTAGCCGATGAAGCTCCCGAATGTCATCGTGTAGATGACGCTCATGATCCATGTGTGCTTGTTGCTGAAGATCTTGAACTGACGTTCGAGATTCGGCTTGATATCGCCTGGAATCAACTTGAGGAGGTACACCGTTGCAACTACGACGACCACGATTGTCGGGTACTTGATCCAGCTCAGATCACTCAGACCTGGGGCGTACAAGATGACCCACAGTCCAGCCACAGCAGGAATCAGCGCGATCCCGAGCATTCCTGAGATCTTCGCAAACGACCCCATCGGTCCACTGATGTTCGGGGACACGTGCTCGGCACGGATGTTGTCCATTCCGAACCACGCCGCGAATGCAAGCGGAACAAGGAAGATCAGCCACACGAATCCAGCGTTCTGGATCCAGGTTTCTGTCCCCGCAGGGATCTTTCCGAAGATCCATCCAGACGTGTTGACCAGGATCCTTCCAGGCCCGATGATGGCGAAGGTCATCACCAATGGCACGAGGATCTGCATGGTTGTGACGCCAGCGTTGCCGAGGCCAGCGTTGAGGCCGAGCGCGAGGCCCTGCTTTCTCTTTGGATAGAAGAAGCTGATATTCGACATCGAGGATGCGAAGTTCCCGCCACCGATACCAGACAGCACAGCAAGCATCTGGAACACCCACAACGGCGTGTCCGTCGCCATCAGCGCGAACCCGGTTCCAGCTGCAGGGATCATCAACAAGGCTGTCGTAAAAAAGATCGTGTTACGCCCACCGGCGATACGGATCAGGAAACTGCTCGGGATCCTGAGCGTCGCACCTGTGAGACCAGCGATCGCTGCCAGAGTGAACAACTCACCGGTGGTGAAATCGAAATCGAGGTTGATCATCTGGACGGTGATGATTCCCCAGTAGAGCCATACCGCAAAGCCGACTAACAGGCTCGGAATCGAGATCCACAGGTTCCGGCTCGCAACCTTCTTACCCGTGGTCTCCCAGAATTCCTCGTTCTCAACATCCCATTCTTTGATATCGGCCATCGACACTCCCTTCACTCGCCAAGCATGCCGTCAACCGGCATTCTGCGGTTCCACTTCGTTGTTCGTCTTCAGTCCAGCCTTTTCGTCCTATTCGATCCTGCCTTCTTCATCACGCACGTATTCCGCGGCGAACGCGTCCTTCGGCTCCTGGAGCATGAACAGTGTCACAAGGAATGCGACCAACGCCCCGCCTGCCAGGATCAGGAAGAAGGTCCGTGAGTCGACCAGTGAGAACAGGACGAGGTAGATGACAGCACCGACGTTGCCGTAGGCACCGGCCATGCCCGCGATCTGGCCCGTCATGGCGGGGTTGACCATCGGGATAATCGCAAACGTGGCGCCTTCTGCACCCTGGACGAAGACTGACGCAAAGACCGTGAACCCGACAGCGATAATCAGCCACCAGATACCGTCGAAGGCTGGCACCACTTCGCGCAGGCCGTCAGCGTCGATTGCACCGCTCCACTGTCCGATGTTCCCCATCAGGAAGAAACCGAGCACGATCCCACCCATGTACAGAAGCATCGTGCGCTTCCGATTCGAACCCTGATCCGATATGTATCCGCCGAGTGGTCGTGCAACGAGGTTCACGAAGGCGAACGATGCTGCGATAATTCCAGCGACTGTTGCAGAGACAAGCACCTGTCCGTTGCTACCGGTCAGACCGGAGAAGGTCGCTTCGAAGAAAGCAGGCAGCATCGAGACCACCGCCAGTTCGGCACCGAAGTTGGCGAAGTAGGTTGCGTTGAGGGCCGCGACACTGCCCCAGTGGTACTTCTCGTCCTCTGGGACACCTCGCTTGAGATACGGCAGGTTGATCTGGAGCACCTTGAAGGCGTGGCCAATGTACGCCGCGATGAGAACGATGTAGATCACCGTGAGAGCGGTCGTCGACAAGACAGGGTTCCCGTCGATGATCACGTTGCCGACACGCCATGCAAGAATTCCAAGAGCGCCAACCAGAGGGATCGACCAGATGAGGTACTGGACGAGGTCGCCGTAGGAGGTGACCATCATCGGTTCGGTCTTCTTCGCCTTGTGTAGCTTCTCTCCCACAGGAACGTCCCTGACGAGGAAGTAGTACATGACACCGTAGATGCCCATCACAAGGCCGTTGATCGCCATCGCCCATCGCCAACCACTGTCACCGAGACCGAGCCAGTCACCCAGGAACGTGATGGCGAACCAGGGAAGCGTCATCGCAGCAAACGCGGAACCGAAGTTCCCCCAGCCTGCATAGAAGCCCTCGGCTCGCCCGATGTATTTCGGCGTGAACCACTGGGCGATCATCTTGATACCGATGACGAAACCAGCACCCACTGCGCTCAGGAAGAGCCGTGCGATCAGGAGCTGCATGAACGTGTTCCCCATGGCAAACGCAACAGCTGGGATCGCCATAACAACCATGAGTGCAGAGAACACGACACGGGCACCGTAGCGATCGATGAGCGCACCGACGACGATGCGCGCAGGGATCGTCAACGCAACGTTGGCGATCGCAAGGATCTTCATGTGTTCCTTTGTCAGCCACCCGACATCGTTGAGCATCGTGGTCGCCAACGGCGCGAGGTTGAACCAGACGTAGAACGTCATGAAGAACGCTATCCACGTGTAGTGGAGCGTCCGTATCGACTCCTGGCTGAAGTCGAGAAGCTTCGGAGGCGTTTCAGTCGTTGATGGGCGGTCGGCTGAACTCATGCTTCCTTGTCTCCTTGTACGCGGCGTCCGCTATGTCAAACCACATCCTAATCCAGAGACACATACTAAGGGATTCAACATGCACTTTCTGGATAGCAGACGCCAGATACCCGATACCAGAGATCAGATACTGGCATCTGACCGCAGTTGCACAGATGTTCTGTATTGGACAAATGTGTCACAGTCCACGATACTGCGGCGCAATGACAGATACGAACACACGCAACGAACTCGCGATCCAGGTTGCATGGCTGTACCACGACCGAAACCTGACCCAACAGGAGATCGCGAACCGACTCGGAATATCACGCTCGACCATCAGCCGCCTGCTCACCGAAGCCGAGCGCGATGGCATCGTGCGGGTCATCATCACACAACCACTGCCGGAGTCCGCACGTCTCTCCGACGCGCTCATCGAGCGATACAGCCTTGCCGGTGCGATCGTCGGGCAAGCGCTCGATGATGAGACTCCGGGACTTGCCGCTGCCGCCGCAATGGCACGGAGACTCGAGAGCATCGCGGCGTCGGGAGACGTGACGATCGCAACGGGTTGGGGGCGTACGATCGCGCTGTGTGCCCAGGAGACACGCCCCGTCGCAACGAACGGCGTCATGATCGTTGACGCCTTCGGACACACGACCACGGATGATGTGACCGCCGCCGTCGAGGTGAGCAACACGCTCTCACGCAAGTTCGGCGCACGTGTGACACACGTCCCATCCCCCGGATTCGCGGCTTCGGCCGACCTCGCCAACAGTTTCGTGTCATCTACCCAGGTCTCGCGAGCTCTTGCCAGGGCGAGGACCGCAGATGTCGTGATGGTCTCCATCGGAGTTGCGTCGATGGATTCTCTCCTCATCGCAGAAGGATTCATGACAGAGCAGTCGATGACCGATACGATCAACGCTGGAGCTGTCGGCGAGATCTTCGGTTGGTATTTCGACGCAGAGGGCAGAAGCGTTCCTGTCGAAACCCTTCACCCGATAGCGTTGACGCTTGAAGACATGCGGGCCTCGTCTCGGGTGATCGGTGTGGCTGGTGGCACCGAGAAGACCGAGGCGATCAGGGGTGCGATCGCAACAGGGGTCCTCGATGAAATAGCGGTGGATATGACACTGGCCACGTCCCTCCTCGACGACTGATCGTCCTTAGTCAGATCCAAGCATCGAACGAATCGACTGGTCAAATGGCGGCCTGAGTATCCCGGCTTCAGTGATGATCGCCGTGATGAGTTCAGCTGGTGTCACGTCGAACGCCGGATTCCACGTTGCTGCGTTCTCGGGAGCTGTCTGGCGACCTCGCCACTGTGTCATCTCCAGCGAAGGCCGCAGCTCGATGGGGATGTCGTCCCCCGTCGCGATCGACGGGTCGAAGGTCGCAGCGGACGCCGCCACATAGAACGGAATACCCGCATACCGAGCGTTCACCGCATGGGTGAATGTGCCGATCTTGTTTGCTGTGTCGCCGTTGGCTACGATCCGGTCTGCACCGACAATGACAGCGTCGACCTTGCCTGCTGCCATGGCGGCAGCGCTCGAGGAGTCAGGCATCAACGTAACTTCGATTCCTGCGTCGTCGAGTTCCCAGACAGTGAGCCGCGCACCCTGAAGGAGCGGTCTTGTCTCACTGGCCATCACCGAGACTGGCTCTCCAGCAGCAGCCTTTGCGTACACAACTCCAAGGGCGGTCCCCCACCCGGCAGTGGTAAGCCTCCCTGTGTTGCAATGCGTCATGATGTTGGACAGTCCTGTGAGCTCACGACGACCTGCTTCACCAATACGTTCGCAGGCGACTCTGTCCTCGTCAATGAGCATCAATGCTTCTGCGAGAGCCCGCGACCGAATCTCGGACGGCGTTGATCCGCCCGCGGCTGCGTTGCCGACACGTTCGACCGACCACCGGAGGTTCACGGCAGTTGGTCTGGCAGAACCGATGATCTCGACGAGGTCTGCAAGTGCTGCCCTGGCCTCAATCGTGTCACGTGGACAACGCTCATCGAGGCCTACAACGACGCCGAGGGCACCGCACGCACCGATCGCTGGAGCGCCGCGCACAGCAAGTCGGTAGATCGCATCGACGACCGCATCAACAGAAGAGAGCTCGACGATGTCGAGACGTTCAGGGAGCCTTGTCTGGTCGATTATCTCGATCTTGTCATCGACCCACGCAACAGAGGGTGTGAGCGCGTCGAGGTCCAGCACCATCACCGTATCACTCGACAGCCGCCTGGACACCATCGGCGAGCACAGCCGTCGACACAGCGATGAAAACGTCATCCGTTGCAGCGATCGAATCCATCGACTTCCTTCCCTTGATCCACAGTCTGGCAGTCCCCAGCACCATCGCGGCTGCCTGGGAGTGTTCTGGACGCGGAAGCGTCTCGATGTCTGACACCTTGGCGAGGCCGATGATTCTGCGTGTCGCCTTGCATCCCGCAAAGCCGATAGCGTCTTGGAGTACCTGACCCAACCACGCGTCGAGGAACGAATCCGTCCACGTTTCGTCAGGTCGTGTTGCCCACAGTCGGCGCATCTCAGCCTCGAAGGCGTCCCAGGTCTCCTGGGCGAGGCCGGCAAGCCACTCCGTGAACTCGGCTGGACGGTCAAGCACGACAGCACGGGCTCTTGCTGCGAGATAGTTCCCGAACACGGCGCCGAGGTCGAACCCAACAGGGCCATAGAAGGCAAACTCTGGGTCGATGACCCTGGCGTCGCCCTCACCATCGTCTGTGAACTCGACCATCACGGAACCTGTGTGGAGGTCCCCGTGGATCAGGGCCTCAGCCTTCGTCATGAACGCGTACTTGAGCATCCCTACCTCACCCCGCAGCACATCGTCAGCACGCAGGGCATCGACCACAGGAGCCAGTTCCTGGGCGAAACTGTTGTTGTCGTGCTCGATGTAGGGCTCGGTGAAGACCAGGTCCTCTGTGATCCGGCAGAGTTCAGGATTGATCGCCTCTGCAACCTTCTCCTTCACCTCCATCTGATCAAGGGCAAACACGGACGTGTGGAACGCCAGGTTCGCCGCGTACTCGCCGAGCATCGCAGCGACTCCGGTGTGCATGTACCCATCGTTCAGCTTGCCGCGCCAGATCTCCCATCCGATGAGGTTCTCCATTGCAAGCACGTGACGCTCGGGGTCCACGCCGTAGAACACTGGTATGAGATGGGGCATGAACGCGGCTGCTGCTGACAGGCCGCGGGCCTCAGCGATAACCCGCTCCGGGGTCAGGGGCCATGCCTCACCAACGAGACGCACATAGGGAAGTGACTGCTTGAGACAGATCCCGTTGCCGTCGGCGTCACGACAGACGAATACGAGGTTCAGGTTCCCATCACCGACCTCGGCCACCTCAAGGGTGGATGTATCGACGATGCCCCGGAGGCTCTCTGTTGCCTCTATGTACTCAGAAACGGTTTCAGGCGTCAGTATCTCATAGTCGTTCGACATGGCTCTCTCCTCTCTATGTGCCCTCTGGGTCAAGCGCATGCGTGCCGAGCGGGATCACCTCGATGTCCATCCACGGAAACAGGGGAAGCGAGCTGAGGATCTCATGCAATTCATCAGGTCCTTCAACTTCGTACAGAGCTGTCACAGCTCGCCGTCCTGGTGTACGCCAGATCCTCTTGAGCTTCCCCTGTTCGATCAGCTCACGTCCCCTGACTCCCTCTGCAGCTTTCACCGTCGCGAGGCGGTCCGGGTCCATGTCAGGCGATATGTCCTGCTCGATGTGAACGAGGAACTCCATCATCAACCCTCAACTGGGGGTGGTCCGACGAGATCAAGCGCATCGATCGGATCAGCGTTGTCATGGATAACCGCTCGGAGGGCCAAGGCCATTCCGACCGGGTTGTAGTGCTGCCAGATATTGCGCCCGAGGTTCACGCCCGCGGCTCCCTTATCGATTCCATCGCGCACGAACGTCAGCACCTCGAGCGCATCATCGGTCTTTGGACCGCCAGCGATGACGACCGGAACGGGGCAGGTCGATGTGATCTTGTCGAAGTCCTCTGTGTAGTAGGTCTTGACAACACGGGCGCCGAGCTCTGCCGCAATACGCGACGCAAGAGCAAGGTACCTGGAGTCACGCTTCTCGAGTTCCTTGCCAACAGCCGTGACGGCCATCACGGGAATGCCGTATCTCTCGTACTCATTGACCGCGGTAGCGAGGTTCTTGAGGGTGCTCGTCTCGTGTTCGGTTCCCACGAATACGGAGATGCCAACGGCTGCTGCATCGAGTCGAATAGCTTCCTCTGGAGTCACGAGCAGTTGCTCATTCTCAAGTGCGGGGCCGATAACGCTCGGACCTCCACTGATTCGCAGGATAACGTTTGGTGTTGACTCCGCAGGTATGGCAGCGCGCAGTACACCCCTGGTCACGAAGAGAGCGTCAGCGATAGCTGTAAGGTCGGCAACAGTCTCTCCTGGCCGTTCCAAGTTCCGCGTCGGTCCAAGAAAGTACCCGTGGTCGATCGCGAGGAAGAAGGCCTTCCCCGTCTCAGGCGGGATCAGCCTCGCCATTCTGCTCTGCATTCCCCAGTCCATGATGTTCCTTTCGGTCGGTCGGTATCTCTTGTCGTTCTTTGTCTCACATGGTCAGCGACTCGATGCCAACGCGGGCGCGGTCGTCTAGATCACGCGGTCATTTCCTCCATCGATCGGTATGTGGGCGCCGGTAACACGGCTGAAGTTGTCGCCAAGAGTCGCCGCGACAACTTCAGCTACATCCGCGCTCGTGATCTCGATGCCGAGGAGGTTCCGGCGTTTGTAATCCTCGATCGACATCGAATACCTGGCGGCTCGTTCCGCCAACAACTCGTCTGTCCAAAGGGCAGTATCGAACACCGCGTCAGGGTGGACGGAGTTGACCCGTATACCGTCGGCTGCCCATTCAAGGGTTGCCACCCTGGTGAGTTGGTTCGCAGCAGCCTTCGACGCTGAGTAGGCCGATGCACCCGGGCCGGGGGCCGCCACGTTCTTCGAACCAACAACAGCCACGCGACCCCCGAGGGGAGCCAACGCCAGGAACGGGTGTACAAGCGATAGCAGGACAGCGAATGCATCCACATTCACCGACATGGCCCTGCGCCACGCCACCGGATCGTGATCGGCGATGGGAGCGGACTCGGGAAACAGTCCTGCTGCCGCAACGAGCATGTCGATCCCACCGAAGCGGGTCACACCAGCGTCGATAGCGCTACTCGTGGCATCGGCATCCGCAAGGTCACAGCCCAGACCGAGAAAGGCAGCGTCGCTGAATGTGTCAGGGACAGCGGGGTTGATGTCCAGGCCGATCACTGCTGCTCCGCGGGCAAGCAACTCGCTCGCACAGGCCCTGCCGATCCCCGATGCTGCTCCGGTGACAACAGCTATTTCTCCAGTGAACTCGCCTGAGTGGAGAGCCCTCGAGAGTTTCGACTGTTCCAACTCCCAGTACTCGACATCAAAGAAGTCCGACGCAGGGCGCGACTTGTATCCGCCAAGGGCCTCGGCGGAGCCGATCACTGGGATCGTCTGGAGGTAGATGTCACCAGCAGCGTCCGCAGCGGCGACACTGGGGCCGACCGTAACCATGCCAAACTCAGGATCGAATACGACACGTGGCGCAGGGTCGAGCATTTCGGTGACCGAGCCAGTGTGCTTGTGGTCCTCGTAGTACGCCGTGTAGGCGTCTGCATACGCTGTGACATCGCGTCCAAACATGGGAACTGTCCTCGTCCAGATCACGTGGTCCGGAGTGATGGGGCCGCGCCCGGCGATAGATTCAAGATCTGGATCCTGGCTGAAGGCCCAGCTGAGCGGGTCGCTGTGACGGTGGGCGATGAACGGTTGCTCGGCCGCCTCTGAGATGGCAGATCGCAATGTTGCGAGATCGCGGGCAGCAACCGCAGGGACCTCAGGAACTTGCCCATCCTCGGATCTGATGTGAGCATTCTGCTCGATGAATCGCTCAGCCTCTGTGACAAGATCGATCATGTGATCGTAGGCGTCACGTGGCGTTTCACCGAAGGTGAAGATACCGTGATCCATCAACACGATCGCAATGGTGTCGCTCGTGTACGAC
>JAMBLL010000366.1 GCA_023336765.1 Actinomycetes bacterium
GCCGCTGTGTGCTCCCTCACCTCAGCCCAGGCATCGGATTGGAGAACCTTGATCTCTGTTTGACGCTGCAAGAACTCGAAGACGTCTCGAAGAGATGAGACATATCCGTCGACTCTGCCGATGTGTTCGTACTCCTCAGTGTGGGGTATCCACGAATTCACGATCGACTCGACTCCGAGATCTTCGACACAGGCCTGGGTGATCAACAGATAGTCCTCGATGCCTGTGTCTTCCACGACCTGGTTCTTCAACAGACGGTGTACCGCGATGACGTCCGGCCCCGACAGCGTTGTCATGTTGCCCACGGTGCTCATTGCGTATTCGCCACAATGCATGACGATCTTGAGTCCCAGAGAGCTGATGTTCACACATGCGTTGCATTGGCACGTTGTGTTGAGAACCATGTTCTCAAGTGCTGACGCGAATGCACAGTAGATGAGTTCTACCGATTCGAGGATGGTCTGGCCCGACATACCGTCCGCCATCTGCCCATACATGAATACCGCGTCACCCTCTATGTTGGAGACAGCAAGCGGCGTCTGCATCGCATCAACGATCGAATTCAGCAGATCAGCAACGATTCCATTTGCGTGGTCAAGTTCACTGTCCGTGAGGAACCGCGTGTATCCCGATATGTCAGCGATCACCAAGTGTCCGCGCATCTTCACCCCCATGTGCACGTGGATTGTACCACCAGGGTCTTGTACCACCAGGGTCTTGACATCCCAGGAGAGATACCATATGCTGACCATATGGCTCGCGTACAGACCATCGTCCAACTCAATTCCGAGATCCTCGAGGCACTCGACCAAGAAGCGGCAGAGACTGACATATCGCGGTCCGCGATCATTCGCCAGGCAATCATGGACCACATCGCTTCGAGCAAGGCAGCACAGATCGATCACGCGCTGGCCGAGGGTTACAAGGCCATCCCTCAGAAAGCGACAGAGGAATGGAACAGCTTGCTGGAACAATCCCGTGAGAACACGAGGCGAACCCTTGAGCGTCTCGATGCCGAAGAAGACGCTGCAGGCCTCACATGGTGAGGCGCGGTGAGGTCTGGTGGTACGAACCTCCTGACACGAAACGTCGCCCGCATCTCGTCATCACCAGGGACGCCGTCATCCCGTACCTCAGTGACGTTCTCGCCGTACCGGCAACACGCACACGCCGGGGTATACCAACAGAGGTTGAGCTGACACGCCATGACGGCATGCCAGAGGAGTGCGTCCTCACAACGGACAACCTGACGCTCATCACCGCGTCCTACCTCAGCGAACGGATCACGGAGGTCAGCTCCGAGCGCATGAGCGAAGTATGCGATGCCATGGCCGTGTCCACCGGTTGTTAGGGGATACCCAGGACTTTGGCGTCCAGAACCGCAACATGTTGCGCTTGTGGACGCCAAAGTCCTAATGTTACATAACGTGGATTATGGGCGTTAGGTGCTGGGGTGTCATGTCAGACGCTGAGGATCGTGACGCCTGGTTCATCGAGCAGCGACAATCCCCTCTGGCTTGCGAGTTCCAGCGCGCGCTGACGGGACTGGGCCTCAGCGACCACACCATCCCCATCGAACAACAGGAAACGGTTGAACACGCGAGTGAAGGTTGCGTCGTGGGTGATCGCAAGCAGGGTCGCGTCGAGGTCGACAAGTGCTTCCTCGATGACAAGGATCGACTCCAGGTCGAGGTTGTCCGTGGGTTCGTCGAGCAGGAGGAGATTCGGCCGCTTCCTCTCGAGCAACAGCAGTTGGACACGCGCCTGCTGGCCTCCCGAGAGTTCGTCGAGACCGTGACGCACGTGTTCTCCAAGTCGGTACCGGCCCAGAGCACTTCGTGCCTCGTTCTCGTTGCGAAACGATGGTAGAACGACGTCGAGAAGCGCCTCTGCATCTGTGGTGATCGTGTTGTCCTGGGAGAAATAGCCGATTCTCGTTGTTGGTCCGAAGCGGAGCGTCGGATCATCGATCGGCCGATCACCGATGACTTCTTTGAGAAACGTCGACTTACCCACACCGTTCTCTCCGAGAAGGGCGACCCTGTCCTCGTTGTAGATCGTAACGCTGAACGCCCCAACCAACCCCTCAACCTCGAAACCGGTGAGGCGTACCGCTTCCTTCCCTGTACGGGACCCCTCGAACCGTATCGTGATCTCTCGCCGCGGCGGGGGCAACGGCGGTGGGCCAAGATCCTTGAAGCGTTCCCATCGGGACTGCGCTGCATCTGCCCGAGCAGCCATCGCTTCACTGATACCCGCACGCTGCTTGAGGAGCTTGTAGTACCTGAACAGACGACGCTCCTCGGCTTTCCATGCATCGAGATCCTTGGCCAACCTCGCTATTCGGTCGTCTCTCGCCGCAGGGAACGTCGCGTAGCTCGCACCGTGGGTCCATACGCCATTGTGCTCAAGGGACACAATGCGGTCAACTGCATCGGTCAACAGTGTCCTGTCATGGGACACCAGCAGTACGGTCTTGGACGTTGCATTCAGCTCTGTCGCCAGCCACGCCTTCGAGTAGAGATCGAGGAAGTTGTCTGGCTCATCCAGTATCAGCGTTGGAACGCTGGAGGTGAGGTACGATCGGAGAATGATCGCCTTGCGTTCGCCGCCCGATAGCTCAGACAGCTTCCGGGGAGATGCGCTCGGGAGTCCCTGGCCCAGAACTGCCCTTGTGATCTGATCCCATTGTGCCTCAGCGTCATAGCCGCCGAGGGACTGCCACAGATCGAGTTGGTGGGCGAGATCCATGCCACTCCCCTCCCCCGCACCTGTGTATAGACCTTGCAGCTTGCCGTGAACATCCTGTAGCGACTGGGGCAGCGACAGGGCGAGGGCGTCTAGGACGGTCGACTCCGCAGGGTCGTCGAAGCCAGGGTTCTGACGCATGTAGGAGATCTCAGTATCTGATCGGATCATGCCTTCATCGGCCTCAAGGGAACCCGCAACGATCTCGAGCAGCGTCGTCTTTCCCACACCATTGGGACCCACCAACGCCGTCACAGAACCTGTTGGCGCCTTGAAGGTCACGTCTTCAATCGGTGCGGTCCCATCGGGGTACGTGAACGAGACAGAATGGATATCTATCGCCATCGATCAGCCCTCAGTGTTGTCCTGGCGTGTGCCAGCTCCGAACATGACGACGGCTATGTAGATGAAAGAACCGATCGGGAATGTGAAGAGGATGAGGAGAGCCCAGGCCCACTTCGGCATGTACGGGGCATCTCTCGTCGCCAGATTCCACAGAGCGATGCCGGCCACAACAACGAACACCAACGTCAGGGGTAGCCATGCTCCGAAATTCATATGTGCCCAATCCTCGTGAACAGACGAACAGATGGCAGGATACGGCTATCGGGTCCTCACTCAACAAGGAGCGTCGTGTCGGGTTCATATGCAGCCCACGC
>JAMBLL010000367.1 GCA_023336765.1 Actinomycetes bacterium
CCGATCATCGACGTATCCGGGTTGTTGATGTCAGCCCAGTCTGGCCCGATCCAGGAGAAATTGGCTGCGTATCCGCCACCGATCGCTGATGTGACCGCATCCAGATAGGAGGGACCCCAGTTGAAGTACGGAACACCGAGACATGTATCGGGTGCCTCAGAGCATGCACCAATGAAGTCGTAAGGGATCGCCCAAACAGCCTCACCGGCATCGGCACGTTGGCCTGCCACAACGAGAGCCTCGGTGGTATCGATACCAGAGACGACAACGTCTGCGCCACCATCGAAGAAGGCATTCGTGACCTCGGTCGGGTCAAGGGTGACACCAGGGATATTGAACCAGAATCCGATCCAGTTCACCTCGAAGCTGAGGTCCGCAGGGTCGTTGCCTGCATCGGCCCAGCACTTCTGGGCACCGAGATACACGGAACTCGCAAGTCTGCGGGTTTCGTCGTTGATGAGCGGTCCGAGGTAGGCGATGCTGCCCGTCTCAGAGGAGAGCGCTGCTGCACAACCGGCGATCTGCTTGCCGTAGTACATCCGGCCCATGATGTTGCCGAGGTTCGTCAGATCAGCCTTGTAGGCCTCACCTTCGGACCAGGCGCTGTCTCCTGAGGACCAGATCATGGGTACGTCCGGGTGGGTTGCTGCCGCCGCTTCGATTCCGTCCCTCATGTCGTCGGACGTAGCGAAGATCATCTGGGCACCCTGGTCGATCATGTCATCGACAACCTGCTCCACGGATGTTTCGGGCCTGTCCGCCGGGTTGACCGTGTCGAGCGAGATCATCGTTGCACCGGTCATCTCTTCAACGTATCTTCCCGCCTCGAAGTGAGCCTGTGACCAGCCTCTGTCATTTTCTGGACCGACAAGGATCATCCCGAAGGTGAAGCCCTCGCCCGGTGCGGGTGCCACTGTCGTGGCCGTCGCTTCTCCACCGCTAGCAGCCGTTGTGGTCGTTGCGTCGTCACTCGAACTGGAACACGCGGCAGCAACAAGTGCCAACACCGCGATAAGCACGAGCAAACGAATGGAACGCTTGCCTCTCGCCATCTGTGTCTCCTTCGTTCTTCGGAATGCTCTGCCGGCACAAACCCGCTCAACAGCATCCTTGATAAGTACTCACAGGATAGAGGTAGATCACCTCCGACACCAGACGACGAGTCAGCAACACGAGAGGAGTTCGCGAATCCTCCATGACTAGCCTTTCGGCCATGGACATTGTTTTTGTACGCCACGGACAGCCTCAATGGGCAGTCGAAGGCCTCACCCAGCCAAACCCGCATCTCACCGAAAGAGGGCTCCAGCAAGCGCGGCTAGCTGCCGACCGGCTCGGATCCGACGCGAAGCCTGTGACCGAACTGATCGTTTCCCCGGCTCTTCGGTCACAACAAACGGCCGCACCGATCTCCGAGACGACGGGACTGACACCGCTCACAGTCGAGAACCTGGTCGAGGTCAAGATGCCGGATTGGGAGGGAGTGACCGAGGAAGCTGTCATCGAGATCTTCAAGAACTCCAAGGATCGCACGCCAAACGAGTGGTGGGACGGGCTTGAAGGCGGCGAATCGTTCCGTACGTTCCACAATCGTGTCACCGGAGCCCTTGACCTTCTCCTTGCTCAACAGGGTGTGACGCGCGACGACAGCGACCCTCAACTTTGGCACATGAAAGAGGATCCAGGTCGCATCGTCATCGTTGCCCATGGTGGAACCAACTCGGTATGCCTAACGCACCTTCTCGGCATCCCACCAGCGCCATGGGAATGGGAAAAGTTCGTCCTGTTCCATGGGTCGTTCGCACGAGTCAAGATGATCCCTCTTGCCGGTGCCTACGTTCCCAGCTTGCGCACCTTCAACGACCAGGATCACATACCGGCGGATGTGAGATCCCGGTAGGAAAAGAAGCCGTCAGCCGTCAGCCCTCAGCCTTCAGCTCAGAGCCTTTTGGACCTACGGGGTTTCGAGGGTCCTCCGCGAGCGTCGTTCCACGGCTCATCTACCCCAGCAAGCTGAGAGAGTGAATAGGTCCCTCTGGCTGATGGCTGACAGCTGAC
>JAMBLL010000368.1 GCA_023336765.1 Actinomycetes bacterium
AGCCATCAGCCATCAGCCATCAGCCATCAGCCATCAGCCATCAGCCATCAGCCATCAGCCAAGGCAGAGAACCAGGTCGTTCGACGGTTTGCTTCTAGAGCTACAGATATGCACCGGCGTCTCCTCCTGGTTGGTCTCATCTTGATCGCAGCCGCCGCCTGTTCGAACTCGACGGAACAATCACCCGCCACAACGACCCCGGTGCAACGGCGACCACCACCGTTGCCGAAGCGACGATCACTGCGAGCGAAGCGGGAATGCCGTGGTGGAACGATCGGGTCTTCTACGAGATCTTCGTCCGTTCCTTCGCCGACAGCGACGGAGATGGGATCGGAGACTTCGTCGGGATGACGGACCGACTCGATTACCTCAACGACGGCGACCCCACAACGACAGATGACCTCAGTATCACCGGCATATGGCTCATGCCCGTATTCGACTCCCCCAGCTATCACGGCTACGACGTGGTGGACTACCGCGCCACGCAGCCTGAGTACGGCACCATCGACGAATTGCGTCACTTCATCGACGAGGCACACAAGCGGGGTATCGCGGTGATCATGGACCTCATCATCAACCACTCCTCCTCTCAGCACCCCTGGTTCTCGGAGTCAGGCCTCGAGGACTCACCAACCTCGGACTGGTACATTTGGGAGGACGAAGCACCGGACTGGCGTGGATTGTGGGGCCAAAATGTCTGGCACGAACGGGACGACAACTTCTACTACGGCATCTTCTGGAAAGGAATGCCGGATCTCAATCTGAGAAGCGATGCTGTCACGGCGGAAATGTACGACATTGCCGCGTTCTGGCTCGATGACGTCAACGCCGATGGATTCCGGCTCGATGCAGCACGGCACCTCATCGAGAATGGCGCTGTCCAGGTGGACACACCTGAGACGTACAGTTGGCTTGGCGATTTCACTGGAGCCATGCACGGAATCAGCTCCGACGTTCTCATCCTCGGTGAGATCTGGACAGACAGCGAGACCATCTCGTCCTATGTCCCCGATTCGGTCGACCTTGCCTTCGAATTCGGGCTGGCAGATGCCTTCTTGTCCTCCATGAGTGCGTGGAACGCCCACGACGTCGAAGAGGCTCAACGCGAGATTTCCAGCCTGTACCGCACCGGCCAGTTCGCGCCATTTCTCACCAACCATGATCAGGACAGGGTCATGAGCCAGCTTGGTGGCAACGTGGAAAGAGCGCACGTCGCGGCAGTATGGCTGCTCACGACAGAGGGTGTTCCCTTCGTCTACTACGGCGAAGAAGTCGGTCTCTCCGGTGTGAAGCCGGACGAACGCATCCGGACGCCGATGCCATGGACGGACGACTCGATCCGGGTCGGTTTCACCACGGGAGTGCCGTGGGAACCTCCCGATCTCGGGTTCGCCACGGCAAACGTGGAGACTCAGACAGACGATGCAGACTCCCTGCTGTCCACGCACCGCGACCTGATCCGCTATCGATCAACGTCGAACGCCCTCAGATTCGGCACGACGACCGTGGTCGAAACCTCCGCCCCGGAGATGTATGTTGTGCTGCGGACATATGGCGATGAGAACGTTCTTGTGCTCCTCAATCTCTCAGGCCGCGACGTAACGGACTACTCAGTCGATCTCGGTATGGATGTATCTCCTGGTGCGATATCCGTCTTCGGTCGATCCCCCGATTCAGTGACCGATGCCACGGCCTACAAGCCCGTCACAACGGTACGACCGTTCGAGGCATTTGTCATCGAGTTGACCACTTCAACCGACGGGTAGCGCGTCTTGGGGTCCCCAGGCGGGCTAGCGAAAAGGTAATGCCTGCCACGGTTCGTGATCGAAGCACCCCCTCTGTCTCGTACCTCGACATCTCCCCCGGAGGACCGGGAGAGGGATTGCTGGTTCTTCAGATTCGAGCGGGGTGTGGGTTCGGAACGTATGACGATGTAGGTAGCACGTAGTACGACTCGGCGGTTGGGCGGTGTACCTGTGTATCGGTGCCTGCGATCGTCAAGTCCCGGTGTTGAACATGCTGCTCGTCTTCATCATTGTTCGGAGCCCGGATGGTGAGGTAGCCGGGTTTGTACAATATTTCTGTAAGGCTCGTGGCCTCGTGGCACTGTGTGCGATCGATGCCCACGCAACGGTGACAGCCGGGCTTCGGGCACCGTGGGGAACTCGTAGCGTCGGTCACAATCGTCGACGGACGGATATCCCTTTCTTGGTTCAGAGTCGTCATACGTCATACGTTCGTCGTACTACTGGCTGATGTCTCCCCAATCGTGACCGAACCCCGCGCACTTCCGAGGAGCCAGATTGATTCTGATTCCTCCCTCGGCTCTTTGGACGGGGGAGGTGGCCGCCGACCAGGAAACTGTTCGCTCCTCGGATCTGGTCAGGCTGTCTCGGTCTTTTCGATCGGAAACAGCCATGCAGCGACCACGAATGCCAGCAACCCTCCAGCGATCTGAGCGGTGATGAACGGCATCACCGACGACGGGTCGATGCCCGTATACGTGTCGGTAAGTGTGCGGGCAGCTGTCAGTGCAGGGTTAGCAAAGCCCGTCGACGACGTTGCGAGCACTATGACGAGCACAATGCCTCCAACGGCCCACGGGACAGCGGATGCCCGACCGGTGCGTACGAGACCGAGGATGACGATGATGAGGAGGAACGTCGCCACCATCTCGGAGAACCGAAGGACTGGACCCGTTCGTACTGTGTCAGAGATCGTGACGGGGTCGAGGCCAAAGATCAGGTTGCCGACGATCACACCGAATGCCGCACCAAGGAACTGAGCCACGATATAGGCGAGTCCGATACCGATATCCATCGAACGGTCCATCATGGCAGTCATGGTCACAATCGGGTTGAAGTGCGAACCCGAAATGGTCACGAACAGGATGATGATGACCGCAAGACCGACGGCAACCGAGACACCGACTATGAATAGCTGAAGAGCCGCACCGACAGATGTGACCGTCTCCGTGATCTCGTCACCGGCGATCGTTGAAACCATGATGCCCGTCGCAACCACGACGAACAACAGCATCGCCGTACCTAGGAACTCTGCAGCTAGCTTCTTGGCCATACCTACTCCTCACTCGTCCTGGCACCAGTATCGCACGCTCTACACCGAACACCGCGTTCTTGCCCCCCTGCGGCCCATCGTCGCCGCACCAGGCCGATAGGCTGGGATGGACACCAGGCGCTGAGCATCCCTGAGAGAAGGAACATCACCATCATGAGCGAGATTGCGATTCCACAACAGGCAGGTCAATCTCAAGCGGATGATCGGGCATCGTTCGAACGACTCTTCGGTACAGACGACGACCTTCTACCTCTATGGATCGCAGAACCGTACCTACCACTCGCACCCTCGATCGTTCAGGCCCTGGAGACACGTGCCTCCGCAGGTTGGTACGGATACGAGATCCGCCCCGAAGGTGTCAATCGCTCCTTCACATCATGGATGAAACACCGACACGGATGGGACCTTGGGGGAACGGAGTTGCTGGTGAGCCCCTCGCTCGGCACATCGATCGGAGTAGCGCTCGAGCTTCTCACCGATCCGGGTGATGGCGTCATCCTGCAGCCCCCGGTGTTCACCGATTTCAAGCCGCTCGTGACTCGATCACATCGTAAGGTCGTGCGAAACTCACTCGTGCTCGATGGCACTGAGTACAGGATGGACCTCGAAGGTCTAGACGACGTTGCATCCCGGCCAGACGTCAAAGCGATGATCCTGTGCAACCCGCACAATCCGGTTGGACGTGTCTGGACACCCGAGGAACTCAAGACGGTGGCCGAGATCTGCTCACACAACGACGTCTTCGTCATCTCGGATGAAATCCATGCGGACATCATGCTCAAGGATTCCCAGTTCACGCCGTTCGCTACTGCCGCCCACGGCACCGATGTCCGTTGGGTCGCCCTCCACGGGGCGATCAAGACCTTTGGCCTCGCGGGTGTGGCTGATACACTGATCGTCACCCAAGACGATGAATTCACTGCTGGGTTCCTGTCGACGAGTTCCCGGCTACACCTGACGCGCAACAACGTATTCGCGCTCACCGCTATCGAGACGGCATACGAGCATGGCGGGAGCTGGCTTGATGCCATGCTCGAACAGGTTGCGCGGAATGTCGAAACGCTCGCAAACGATCTGCCGGAACCGGTGCGGATCATCCAACCGCAGGGTACCTACCTGGCCTGGATCGATTTCAGAGGTCTGGGGATGGACGTTCCGGAGCTCTCCCGATGGTTGCCGCAGCAAGCCCATCTCGCTCTGAGTCCCGGGCACTGGTTCGGCCGTGAAGGCGCCGGTTTCGCCCGCATGTCGATCGCTGTGAAGTCTCCTGTGATCGACGAAGCGATCCAGAGGCTCTCCGCAGCCATCGGTTGACGGCTCGACAGCCACCCGACGCCCACTCCGACCAACCACCCGCCCGAACGCGGTGGCGGCTTCACGAGAACTTCACGCGCAGCATCGCTCTGGCTTCATCTTCGGTTGATTCACTGGAACCAGACACAGAGGAGTTCC
>JAMBLL010000369.1 GCA_023336765.1 Actinomycetes bacterium
CAGCTCATGGAGCAGGCCCAGCAGATGCAACAACAGATGATGGCGGCTCAGGAGCAGCTCGCTACAAAGACCTATGAGGGCACAGCAGGCGGCGGTGTCGTGAAGGCCGTGATCCAGGGAACTGGAGAGGTTCTTTCGGTCACCTTTGACCCTGACGTCCTCGACCCTGACGACGCGGAGATGGCTGGTGACCTCGTCGTGGCTGCATTGAACCAGGCGTTCGCAGCGATGGCCGAAGATGCCGACTCCTCCATGGGCGGCCTCCCAGGAGGATCGGGACTTGGCGGTATGCTCGGCTGATGTTCGAGCCCCCGGTCCAGCGTCTCATCGATGAGCTATCCCGATTGCCAGGTATCGGCGCCAAGAGCGCCCAACGTCTGGCTTTCCATCTGCTCAATGCCGATGAAGTGGATGCTCGCCGGCTCTCCGATGCGATCACTGACATGCGTTCGTCGGTGCATCTGTGCGCCCGCTGTTTCAATGTGACGGCAGATGTCGAATGCTCCATCTGCTCTGACCCCAGAAGAGACACGACGCTGGTGTGTGTCGTCGAGCGTGTCCAGGACATCCCTGTCATCGAGAGGACGCAGGAGTTTCGAGGTCGGTATCACGTACTGGGCGGAGCGATATCCCCGATCGCTGGGATCGGCCCAGAGCAGCTGAGGATGAAAGAGCTTGTCGGGCGTGTTGATGATGAAGGGATCGAGGAAGTGATCGCTGCCACGAACCCGACGCTTGAAGGTGACACGACCGCTCTGTATCTGGCGCGTCTGCTCAAACCGCTCGGAGTGAAGGTGTCCAGGCTCGCCTCGGGCCTCCCCGTTGGGGGAGATATCGACTATGCCGATGAGATCACACTCGGAAGGGCCCTCACAGGCCGTCAGGAACTCTGATGCGGATCGCGCTCGTTGAGCCCTACTACGGGGGTTCACACAAGGCATGGGCTGACGGGTTCGCAGCGTCGTCCCGTGACGACGTGGCGCTTGTCACACACGATGCCCGGTTCTGGAAGTGGCGGATGCACGGTGGGTTCTTGACGCTCGCTGATCAACTCGCTGCGGATATCGCTCTTCACGGTGTGCCAGACGTCATCCTTGCGTCGACGATGATGAACGTGTCGGCGTTCGCCGGAGCCGTGCGTCACCTTGCACCGGGCGTACCGATCGGTGTGTACTTCCACGAAAGCCAGTTCACGTATCCCTTGTCGCCAGCCGACAGGGTCGATTTCACCTACAAGATGATCAACTGGGCGAGTGCCGCAACTGCGGACCTGGTCATCTTCAATTCCGCGTACCACCGTGACGTGTTTCGAGCTGAGGCGAAGACCTTCCTGAACTCCTTCCCCGAGCACAAACATGTGGACGATGTCGGCCGGGTCATCGATGCATCGATCGTTCTGCCTGTTGGTGTGGACCTTTCCCCATTTCATGGGATGGATGTCGGCGGCCTTCGGCCACCCCTGATCGTATGGAACCAACGATGGGAGCACGACAAGGGACCAGATGAGCTCATGGAGATCCTGCGTGTGCTCATCGATACCGATGCGGACTTCTCTGTGGCGATGTGTGGTGAGGTATTCGTGTCCGTTCCACCCGAGTTCGCTGAGATCACGAACATGCTCGGTGACCGCCTCGTCCACGCAGGTTGGCTCGAGAGCGACGCCTACATTGATCTTCTCAAACGCAGCTCGGTAGTCCTGTCAACTGCTCATCAGGAGTTCTTTGGCATCGCCGTCGTCGAAGCCGTCGCGGCTGGTGCACACCCCGTGTTGCCAGACAGGCTCGTTTACCCCGAACGAGTCGCCCAACTGGGGGCGAACCCAGACACCGTTCTCTACTCCTCCACTATTGAGGCAGTGGAACTCATCCGCTCAGCTTTGGCCTCACCACCAGACCCACAGGTCATGCACGCTGCCCACCAATACGACTGGTCGGTGGTTGGACGTCAGTACGACCAGGCGCTGGAATCGCTGGCCTGAGGGCAGTCTGTTCCTCCCTCG
The DNA here is from genome assembly GCA_023336765.1 of Actinomycetes bacterium. Taxonomy (GTDB): domain Bacteria; phylum Actinomycetota; class Acidimicrobiia; order Spongiisociales; family UBA5794; genus JAMBLL01. Next base: position 2,000 of record JAMBLL010000369.1, read on the forward strand.
GCTCTTTGGACGGG
>JAMBLL010000370.1 GCA_023336765.1 Actinomycetes bacterium
ACCTACTTACCGTAGCGTCGTGGGTTCGCGAACCTGACCTGGATCTCACGTCCCTTTATGGAGGAACCGTGCAACGCGTTGATCGCTGTCTTTGCCGCGGGCGTGGGCATATCCACGAAGGCAAGGCCCTTCGACCTGCCGTTCCTCTTGTCAGTGATGATCGACGTCTTGTAGACCTTTCCGTAACGCTCGAACATGCGCTTCACATCATGGTTCGAGTGGGACCACGGGAGGTTCGAGATGTAGATGCTCTGCTGTTCCACATCATTCTTGGCCTTGGACCGAGAGTTCTTGTTGCGGTGGGATCGTTCGGTTCTGCGGTCCTCGTTCCGAGACAGTGTGGGCTCATCGTGCGTCCGAACCACTGGCTTTACAGCTGGCCGGTCGAAGTGCGTCTCGAACAGCGGCGTGAGCGACGGTTGTGCGAAATCGATCTTGATGTCGAGATCCCTCTCCATGCGGCCGACGGTGCGCCGTTGATCCCTTGTTACGAGGCTGACCACCGTTCCGGGGGCACCAGCGCGAGCGGTCCGTCCTGAACGGTGGAGGTAGTCCTTGTGATCAGCAGGTGGGTCGAAGTGAACAACGGATGCCACCGAGTCGATGTGGATTCCTCGGGCAGCCACATCCGTCGCGATCAGGGCTTGTGCTCGGCCGGAGCTGAACTCCTTGAGTGCCCGGTTCCGCTGATTCTGTGACCTGCCTCCGTGCATCGCAACAGCGTCAACGCCGAGCTTGCCGAGTTGGCGTGCAAGCCGATCCGCTCCGTGTCGTGTCCTGGTGAAGACGATCGACCGCCCCGAAGCTTCGATGATCTGCGCGGTGTGGCTTGGACGTTGGTCGTGCTCGACATCCCAGAACAGGTGTTGTGCATCACCGGCCTCAGGCTCGATCGACGGTGCGTCGTGGCGCACTGGATTCGTCTGGTACCGCTTCGACAAGGTCGCGATATCTCCATCGAGCGTTGCCGAAAAGAGCATCGTCTGACGGTCGCGCGATGTCTGGTCGAGGATGCGCCGAACCGCTGGCAGGAAGCCCATGTCGGCCATCCTGTCTGCCTCGTCGATGACGATGATATCGGCTGAGGACAGGTTGACGACACGTTGCTCGATGAGGTCCTCGAGCCTGCCTGGCGTTGCGACGAGCACGTCGACACCCCTCTGGAACGCCTTCTTCTGAGGGACGTAGCTCACGCCTCCGTATATGGCGATAATCGAACGGTCGACGGCTCTGGCGGCCGACCCGAGTTCCATCTTGATCTGTTCGGCAAGTTCACGCGTCGGTGCAAGGATCAGCGCCCGTGGCTTGTGAGGTTGTGCCTTCGACACGCGTGTGAGCAAGGGAAGGCCGAACGCAAGCGTCTTACCTGATCCCGTTGGAGCCTTGCCTGAGATGTCCTTGCCTGCAAGGGCATCGGGTATTGCGGCGGACTGCACGGGGAACGGTTCGTCGATCCCGCGTTTCGCGAGTGATTGGACGAGGGGTTGTGGGAGCCCGAGTTGGGCGAACGTGGATGTCATGATCTCTCCTGAGAGATCCGCGACCTATGCGCGGATGTGAGTTGTTGGACTGCCTGGGTCTCGCCTGGGGCGCATGCCAACGACGCATGTGGTGTCAGGTGTCGGCAGAAGAGGCGGTCCAACCGGTGAGAATCAATGCCGTTACCACCGGGGAAGCGTTGGGACGCTGGCCTCCACCCGATGCGGCTTAGTGAGCATAGCGAAGAGGGCCGCTTTCCGCTCTCTCCCCCGGCCTTCGCGGGGGAGATGGGCCGAGGGACGAGGGTCAGAGGGGGGAAGCCGAGTCGTACCACTCACCTCGACCCCGCTCCAAGAAAGCGCGAGCCGAGTGGATTACTATGGTTTCCCCCTCCGACCTCGCAGGCTCGGCCACCTCCCC
>JAMBLL010000371.1 GCA_023336765.1 Actinomycetes bacterium
GTGTCGTCGAGCACCTGGTCGTTCGGGCGTACGACCCAATGGTTCTCGCTGTCGAGTTCGTATGGTGTCGCCGGGTCGGGAATCTGTTTCACACAGACCGCGATGTTCATGATGATGCGGCTCCTTCGGTGGTGGTTGTTGGGATGGTACAGACTTTGAGCGGGCACTCAAAAAGCTCAGACACCGGATCCTGACACGAATATCGGGAGGTACGCGTCGAGCACCGCGGTGAACGTCTCCTTCGCCCTTGCGGCGGTCTCGGTGACCTCGTCGTGGCTCAGCGGAGTTGGCGAGATCCCTGCTGCAAGGTTGGTTACGAGCGATATTCCCGCGACCTCGGCTCCCATGTGCCGTGCGGCGATCGCTTCGGGCACAGTCGACATACCAACGAGGTCCGCACCGAGCGTCCGTCCCATCTGCACCTCTGCCGGTGTTTCGTAGGTGGGGCCGAGGAACCATGCATATGTGCCTTCGTACGGTGTGATCCCAACATCGGTGAATACCTTGGCGAGTTCAGCTCGCAGCCGTGGCGTGTAGACGGTTGACAGGTCGGGGAACCGCGGTCCGAGCCTGTCATCGTTTGCGCCGAGAAGGGGATTGCGGCCGGTGAGGTTGAGGTGATCGTCGATGATCACGAGATCGCCGGGGGAATAGGACGAGTTGACTCCGCCCGCTGCGTTGGTGAGCATCACGCGTTTGGCACCAGAGGCGATCACCGCTCGAACACCGAACACGACCTCATCCATCTCCCAACCCTCATAGGTGTGCACCCTGCCAGAGAGGATGAGGATCCTGCCGTCTCCGACCGGCGCACTGATAAGGGAGCCCCCGTGGCCGACGACCTGAGGAACAGGGAACCCAGGGATATCCGCATACGGAACCACGACTGCGTCTGGCAACGACGCCGCGTAGTCGCCGAGGCCGGAGCCGAGCACCAGAGCAGCGTCATGTGTGTCGAATCCTGTGGCGTCCGCGATGAACGCTGCCGCTTGTGTGGTTTCTTCGTAGTTCATGTAATCGCTCCAATCACGAGTTCCGGTGCATGGGTTTCATCGTCGACGATCGACCATGCGGGGGTGGCGAGGGTGAGAGCGGCATCCAGGGTGGAGCCGTCACGATACGAAACCGTGGCGAGAGGTTGGCCCTTGACAACATGATCACCGATCTTGGCATCGATCATGAACCCGACACTCGGGTCGACGGTGTCCTCCTTCTTCGCTCTACCCGCTCCGAGTCGCACCGCGGCCGTCCCTATGGCATAGGCGTCGCAGGTTTCGATCCACCCGTCGCGGTCCGCCTCGATCACGTGTGTCCTGCGTGCAATCTCGAACTTCGTCGGATCTTCGATGTAGCTTGCGTCTCCGCCCTGTGCTTCCACAAGGCGGACCATCACGTCGAGGGCGGCACCCGATGCGAGGGACTCCTCGGCTTGCGCTCTCGCGGCCTCCACATCGGTGGCGCCGGCGAGCACCAGCATCTCTGCCGCGAAACGTATGGTCAGTTCACGAATGTCGGCCGGACCCTCGCCTCTGAGTACCTCAACGGATTCGACCATCTCGTTCGCATTGCCCACGGCACAACCCAGCGGTTGGTTCATGTTGGTGAGTATTGCGGTTACCGGCGTTCCGTCTGCCTTGCCGAGACTCACCATCGTATTGGCGAGTTCTTCTGCTTCGGCAACGGTCTTCATGAAGGCACCCGATCCGACCTTCACGTCCAGGAGCAGGCCATCGAGATCTTCTGCGAGCTTCTTTGACATGATCGAGGACGAGATCAGCGGGACGGACACCACCGTGCCTGTGGCATCGCGCAGCGCATAAATTCGCCTGTCTGCAGGAACCAGAGTCTCGGTCTGGCCGACCATCACAACGCCGATGCTGTTGAGCTGTGACTCGAACTGTGATGGAGGGATGATCACGTTGAATCCGGGTATCGACTCGAGCTTGTCGAGGGTGCCGCCAGTGTGGCCGAGCCCCCGGCCGGACATCATCGGGACGGCTATGCCACACGCAGCGATTACCGGTGCGAGAGGTATGGAGATCTTGTCACCGACACCGCCTGTCGAGTGCTTGTCGATTTTGGGCTTGTCGACAGCGACGAGGTCGAGGACCTCACCCGAGTGAAGCATCGCCCTTGTCCATGCCGAGAGCTCTTCGACGGTCATCCCGTTGAACACGATGGCCATGAGGAGGGCGGACAGCTGGTAATCGGGGATCACATCGTCCGTGTACTTCCGGATTATCCATGCGAGTTCGTCAGCAGAGAGTGCCCCGCCGTCGCGCTTGGTACGGATGAGTTCGACCATTGAGTGCTTCATACTCGTCCTCTCATAGTGACTTTTCCCCTCATGACGCTGATGCCCTCTGCGCGTAGGAGTCTGGCGTGTTCGACCTCTTTGTCAGGCACAAGTCGGCCTGTGGAAGTGATGACACGCCACCAGGGAAGTCCCGGAACCGTACGCAACAGGTTCCCGACGGCCCGTGCCGCTCCTGGATATCCGGATTCCTGGGCGATCTCACCGTACGTCGATATCTCGCCACATGGGATCGCCTCGATCGTAGCGATCACTGCGTCATTGAACTCTTCACCGCGCTCAGGCATCACAGGGTTCCAAAGAGCCTGTCGCCCATGTCTCCGAGTCCTGGGACGATGTAGAAGTCGTCGTTGAGTTCTCTGTCGAAGGCGGCAGCGATGATCTGGACGTCCGGGTGATCCTCGTACATGCGTTTGACACCCTCGGGAGCGGTCACAACACAGAGGCATGTGATAGCTGTGGCTCCAGATCCCTTGACCTTGTCGACGGCCCAGGAGAGCGATCCTCCCGTTGCGAGCATCGGTTCGCAGATCAGGACGAACGCATTGGAGAGGTCTGGGAGCTTGGCGTAGTACTCCTGTGGCTGGGCAGTCTCCTCATCACGTGCGACGCCTGCAAAACCCACCTTGACGTCGGGGATCGTCTCGAGGACGGCATCGAGCATCCCGAGGCCTGCTCGAAGGACAGGCACAGCCACAACGTTGTCGACCGCATACCCGGTGGTCGTCTCCATCGGTGTCTCGATTTCGAAAGTGCGCAGCGGGAGGCGCTTCGTTGCCTCGAGGACGAGCGTGTAGGTGAGGCCCCTAGCTGCAGCTCTGAACGCCTGGGGTGATGTGTCCTTGTTGCGCAGAACAGTGAGGTAGTGACGGGTGAGCGGGTGGTCGATAACTGTGAGGTTCATGGGAGAAGAATAGGCGTCAGCCGTCAGCCGTCAGCCGTCAGCTAGAAACCAGAGCACAGAACTCAGAGCTCAGAGCACAGAGCGGCCTGGCCTTAGATTCTTCTCTGGTTTCTCTTCTCTGTGTTCTGTGTTCTCTCGTCTGTGTTCTCCTGCTCCAGTAGCTCTGGGTGGGCTAGGGCGGCGAAACCTCCGCCGGTGTGCCAGAAGATGACATCGTCTTCCGTGGTGAATCGCCCTTGATCGATCTCCTGTTTCAGACCGTGGATGAGCTTGCCCGTATACGCTGGGTCGAACAGGAGGCCGGTCAATCGCGTAGCTTCGACCTGGGTTGCGAGTTCCTCTGGCGTGGTGAGACCGTACCCGCGTCCGATGTAGTCGTCGATGATCCTCCACTCGACGTCGCCGCCACGGCGTCCGTAGAGAGAGTCGCTCTCTGTGAGGAGGGCTCGAATGTGATCGGTGACTTCGTCTGCGGGGTCGCCAACGGACGAACCGATGATCTCAATGTCGAGTCCGATTTCCTGGGCGCCGCGCACCATCCCTGTTGTCGTGCCGGCGCTTGACGATGCATGCCAGATGATGGGACGGTTGATGCCGTGCTCGTCGAGTTGTGGTGTGATCTCGTGCATTGCCGACACGAACCCGAGGGCACCGAGTGGGTCCGAAGCTCCCTCCGGAATGACCCATGCTGTGCCGATATCGGCAGCAGCCCGTTCCATGATCGCGTTGCGTTCATCGTATTCCGCCGGGGTGACGAAGCGGCACTGCGCACCAGCGAGGAGTTGCAGGAAGTGGTTCCCTGTTGCCTCCATGGGCGGCTCCCCGTCAGGACTCCTGAGGAAGAGGACGGTCCTGAGGCCGACTCTGGCTGCAGCCAGAGCGGTAGCCCTGCAGTGATTGGATTGGACTGCGCCACAGGTGACGACGGTGTCGGTACCGCTCTCGAGTGCAGCAGCGAGGTGGAACTCGAGCTTGCGGACCTTGTTCCCTGACAGCCCGAATCCGGTGAGATCGTCCCTCTTGATCCAGATCTTCGGTCCACGCCATGCAGCGGTCAGCCTCTCTGCCTTCTCAAGCGGTGTAGGAAGATTGGCAAGGGAGACGCGTGGTTGGGTCATGGGAAGAAGAGTAGGGCACAGTCCGGCGTCCCCCTTTCAAGGGGGACTGCAGAGGGACGTAGTCCCGATGCAGGGGGATCCGCGGTACGGCGAAGCGTCCCGCGTCCCGCGTGGCTCGGGCTGGCTTCGCGTGATCCCCCTCGCTCCTCGCAGGGCTCGTCGCTTGTCCCCCTTGAAAGGGGGACGCTGGCTGACGGCTGACGGCTGACGGCTGA